>NZ_JAJAFZ010000026.1:0-57214 GCF_025384895.1 Photorhabdus kayaii | reverse complement strand
AATCACTATGTAAATAGATATATAACGAAAGAGATTATTAAAACTTGATCAAAGAATGGCTAGCACATCTTTCATTCATATTATTGGTGCTATTAATCTATTATTCTGATTTTATCTATATCTTTCACAAAGATACAAGCATTACATAAGAGATATCTATTTTAAAATCTGGTAAAAAATTGATATTTATCAATTTATTAACCATTCACTCTATTTGCCATTTTTATTCATTAATATGTAAATAAATAGACAGGAAATAACAAAAACATAAGAGAATAATAAGAGTTGAATAATGGGCAAATTGAGGTTACAATTTGAACTTATTAAAATTCGCAATATTTAGGCAACAATTACACTAAATCTCGTAGCATGATGACTTTTCGATATATATTCTGCATTTGAGACTATGATCACGGTACTATTCACTAAAAATCGCTATCTTTCCACTATCAAAAGTCTGGTCTTAAAATTTCCAGACTTTCTTTCAAAAAAGAAAGTAAAGCGAAAATTTTGGCTTGTTAATTTAAAGTCCAATTTTCGAACAAGATGTTAATGTGGTAATAAAAACGTTTAAATAACCACCAGAGATATTTAAAAAATTTATTTTTTATAAAGAAAGAATTAGACCACATGTATTTGCATTTATTGCATACTTGCGGCATTGTAATTTCATTTTTTAATTTACCGCGTTATTCTCGGAGATAACTATGGATATGACTCAAACAGGTACGATCGCATCACAGGCGACCAGCCCAAGCGATTATAAAACCTGGCGTAAATCAGATACAGTATGGATGCTTGGTTTATATGGTACTGCGATTGGTGCCGGTGTATTATTCTTACCCATCAATGCCGGTATTGGTGGCCTACTACCTCTTTTGGTGATGGCGCTACTGGCTTTCCCAATGACTTTCTTCGCCCACCGCGGGATGTGTCGTTTCGTTCTATCCGGTAAAAACCCTGGCGAAGATATTACCGAAGTCGTAGAAGAACACTTTGGCAGCCTGGCAGGTAAACTTATCACCCTGCTCTACTTCTTCGCTATCTACCCGATTCTCTTAGTTTACAGCGTTGCTATTACCAACACCGTAGACAGCTTTATTGTTCACCAATTACATTTGCCATCACCTCCCCGTGCTCTGCTGGCTCTGATCCTAATTATTGGTGTAATGACCATCATCCGTTTCGGTGAACAGGCTATTGTTAAAGCAATGAGCGTGCTGGTATTCCCATTTGTTGCCGTTTTGATGCTACTGGCGTTTTATCTGATCCCTAACTGGAATACCACAATCTTCGAAAACATCAGCGTTTCTGCATCGAGTGCAAGTCATGGGCTACTCATCACTCTATGGCTAGCGATCCCAGTAATGGTGTTCTCCTTCAACCACTCGCCAATTATCTCGGCGTTTGCTGTGGCAAAACGTGGAGAATATGGTGAAAATGCTGAGAAAAAATGCTCCCGCATTCTGGCTTACGCCCATATCATGATGGTTGTAACCGTGATGTTCTTCGTATTCAGCTGCGTATTGAGCCTGTCTCCAGAAAATCTGGCAGAAGCCAAAGCACAAAATATTTCTATTCTGTCTTATCTGGCTAACCACTTTAATACACCAGTGATTGCCTACATTGCTCCGTTTATTGCATTCATAGCAATTACCAAATCTTTCCTTGGTCATTATCTGGGTGCACGTGAAGGTTTTAATGGTATCGTGGTTAAGGCATTGCGTGACCAAGGTAAAACTATTGAGCCTAAAAAGCTGAATCGTATCACGTCCATTTTCATGTTAGTAACGACTTGGATTGTCGCTACTCTGAATCCAAGTATTTTGGAAATGATCGAAAGATTAGGTGGTCCTATTATCGCAATGTTGCTGTTCCTTATGCCAATGTATGCAATCAGCAAAGTTCCTGCAATGCGCAAATATAGCGGCAAGCTGAGTAATCTGTTTATCGTCTTTATGGGGTTAGTTGCTATCTCTGCTGTCCTCTACTCACTGTTTGCATAATAAATATTTGGTTGCTGTTCTCTTCAAGCGGGCAGCAACCGAATAATGACATGAGCTAGCTAGCGGAAAAATTCAAACTACACGACCCACTTCACCCAATCCCCCTGCTGTTCATCATATTGCCACAAATCGTCTTCGTTAAAATATCCCCGTTCGTCTATTGGTACCTCCTGCTGTTCTTCTTCGTCCCATTGTTGCCACAACTTATCTGTCAGGATATAAGGCGTCTTGGTCGCAATCTCTCCAGTAAAAGGAAACCCATAGCCAGTCTCCTCAAGACGGATAAACTTGGCATCGGTAGAAATATTAGAGATAACTACAGCCTCAGTTGCTGAAGGAAAGAGAATATAACCATTAATCAGCGGGAAATATCGGGGCAAACCCGGCTTATACGGTGGTGGAATGATATCAACGGCGTTCCACATAAGAAGATAATCTAGCCCCTCATCGTTATTAGGCCCCATTGGATAACCTTGGTAAAAATAACGATTATGAATTGAATAATTACCCGTCAATACATATGCAATATAAAAATAGTAACTAATCAGATCTACTTCTTCTGTTCTAAACGTACCGAATATTGAATGTAAAGGAAATGTTCCCATGCCACCAAGGAGACCAAGAACCTCATACTGTTCATCATGACCATATTGATCAATATATTTCCCCGTCTTGATTTTCGACACCTGCATATCTGTCAAAATATTATCTCGTCCATTACTTGGATTGAATCTATACCCAATGGATTTCAAGATGCATCGCGACGGCAAGGGAGCGAATCCCCGGGAGCATAGATAACTATGTGACCGGGGTGAGTGAGTGCAGCCAACAAAGAGGCAACTTGAAAGATAACGGGTATATATCGGCCATAAAGAAAGTGCAGACTATCCTCATAAATGTAAGTAAATTGCTCCTGATTAAGCTTATGGAGAGGATTAGGTTTATCCGTCCACCGTTTGTCATCACCTAAATTATTGCGATTTCCAAAACGGATAGAAAGCGCTAACGGATCAAGATATGACATATAACCTCCTTTTCATCATAGAATAATGAATTCTAATTATTTTATTTCTAATAACATTAATTTATTGATAAATATAAAATCACTCTAACACAATTTAACCTTAATATTGAAATAGTTAGTTACATTGCTATTTTATGCACTATTGATTTTTTTAAATAATAGACGAACACTTCATAAAAAAAAGTTTTTTTTATAAAAAACACATGTAATATCTCATTTAAATTAATAATTATATAAATTTCAAACAAATAAATTAACCATATTTATTTACAACAATCAAAAATATAATTTAAAATTTTAATTATCAAACTAATCATTCAAAACAAATAAATTTTCAATTATATTTTAATTTAATACAATTATATACAATGTGAAAAAATCCAGTTACTTTATATTTCTCATATCAACAATCTACTTTCCATTTTTTAATAAAATGACTCCATATATCAGATAATTACATTATTTTTTCAAATTTATTTGACAACCTATAAATGGCACCTATAGTTATATGTGTTAGAGAAAATGTTATATGCCAATTAAAAACGTTAGCTGTCCTATATTTTTAGCGCAAAAAAATTTCTTATGTAGATTGCTTTTATAGTAGAAGTACCAACCACCTTATATTTCTCAAACAGACGGTTTTCCGTTCTTTATTCTGAGATAATATAGGCTTATTTACCAATTAATTACATTATATTTTGGAGTTTATATTATGATTAATGACATGCATCCTTCTTTAATTAAAGATACTAATATAGTAGATGACGTAATGCTACGTAGCTGTAAAATCATTGCAATGAAAGTTATGCCAGACAAAGTTATGCAAGTTATGGTGACTGTATTAATGCATGATGGCACATGTGAAGAAATGCTTTTGAAATGGAATCTGCTAGACAATAGAGGCATGGCGATTTATAAAGTCCTGATGGAAGCGCTTTGCGCTAAGAAAGATGTGAAAATAGGCACCGTAGGAAAAGTTGGTCCTCTCGGTTGCGATTACATTAATTGCGTAGAAATCTCTATGTAAAATAATTGCTTGTTGAAATGCTTGGGCCAAATAATAGACTCCTAATAGAAACTCAATTTGATTGAAGCGATCTCATTGATCGCAAAATACAGTACTGTTGTGATAGGAACTTGGCACAACATTTCTCTGGTATAATGAAGCTGACTTTTATAACAGCACATTCTACCCTATCTAAGGCAGAGCGTAATATTAACGTTCTGCCTGCAATAGTTACATTTAATAAAAAAAGAAACTCATAAAATAACAGAAAACAAATTTTCAAAAAATTAAAATTAATTAACTTAGTTATCTATTTCACACAAAAATATCAATATATCATTATTAAAATTTAATTTCACTCAAAAAAATTTCTTTTAGAAATTATTTTAATAATAGCACATACCATCTATTCAATCTTTAAAAACAGGGTAGAACAACATCTCTTTATTTCACCCCGTAAATACTTAACAACATATACCCGTCATCTTTCAAGTTGCCTCTTTGTTGGCTGCACTCACTCACCCCGGTCACATCGTTATCTATGCTCCCGGGGATTCGCTCCCTTGCCGTCGCGATCCATCTTGAAATCCATTGGGTATAGATAATTACATCAATAATATTTACACATTGTAATTGTTAATAAAATATTATACACCTAGGTATTATTAAATCTTAAATAGATTTAAGTAAATTAATTTCAAAGCTTGCAGTCATATATATCCATGCGAAATACTATAGGATAAGAATAATTTCATAATGTTTTATTTAAATATCAACTAGAAAATTAAAATTTAAATCATTCACCACATACTGCCAGTACGCTTCAATTCCTGCCACCCCTTCCTTATCCATACTCTATTAATAAGAACATCCTGCATAAATAATTCCCGCTGGAACGGATTGTAATTTCTCCATTTCAACGGCAGAAAATAAATATCAATATTATTTTTTGATTAGAGTGATGCATTTGATTATTATAACCATTTAGAGGAAATATATTATTGGCGAATTTTTAACAGCATCAATAATTATATAATACAGATAAACTTTTAATATAGATTACAATTACAAATTACCTTATATTTCTTCGGCGGACAAATGACTGCTCCGTACATTTTAGTAAAAAATTCTCTTTTTCAATTACGTTAAATTAAAAGGTTAACACGATGAACTATACAAATCCTTCTTCTAATGAAGTGGTAACAGAAAATAAGCCTGAACAAACTTCTCCAAACCCTAATTACTATTTCGCTGTTGGTACAGTAACTTCAATTCAGGCTGCACCTGATCAAAACCAATTGCAAGTGACTGTCACTATGCAATTCCCTAACGGCAAATTTAACTATTTGTTATGGTGGAATGCTCAGGACTACAGAGGTGCAGCACTGTATCATCTTCTTCTGAGCGCTTGCAGTAATAACAAACGTGTAAATATAACTTCCTCATCAGCGGTTTCTCCTGGTGGTTACAATTATATTTACAACGCAACATTACTGGCTTCTTAAGATAAAGTCATAAATTGCTAAATAGCTCCACCTAATTCCTTATTGTTACAATAGAAATTGAGTGTAGTATTTCTCTGGTAGAACAAAGCTGATGTTGAGTAAAAGCTAAAAAATATTTTCTACCAGTTACTTCCTTCTCCAGTCAGAACCTTAATCACAAGGTTCTGACTGTTCTAACAACACCGCTTTAAATTCACGATAATTAATAAATAATATCTTATTTCAATAATGCTATTTCGGTGTCATTAATCTATATTCAATGAACTTAAAAATCATTTAAAATAGAAAATAAAAACCTATTTTCTCTCACTCATTACTCTTCATAATAGATGATAAAATGTCAGAAGAAAGCCAACGTATTAAAAAGCCATCCTCAGGTTATGCAACAGATCATTTCTACGATGGAGCATGGCATAGGGCCGTCAAATCTGTTGAGGGCAGTGTTGAATTTTTTGATGTTTACGATGTTATCTTTGAGGGGATTACTTACCAATCTCCACCAATCTTAGTTTCTGAGAACCTCATTATTGTTCCCATAGCAAAAGATGAAGTTGCCTGGAACAGTAAAATAGAAATATATGGCGCTATTGGCACTGGAGAAAGCGAAAAGATTTTTTCTGACGGTGATGCTGTCCGACCCTTTGCCGGTGAACTTGATGTTTCAAATCCTCAGGAACCTCTTGTTATTTTCGGCGGAGGCAATGTTAGTCGTTTTCCCAATTATACAGCCAGCGTCAATGGGGTTGAATATGGCGATTTAACAGGATTCGCTACTAGCTATGAACTCCGATATGAAGGAACATCAATCCGAAACTATCGAGGTTTATCACCTACGCATATTCGTTACGAAAATATCGGCCATCATGTAGAACTGAGATCGAATTATGGGCTTACTGGCAAGATAAACCTGATGGTATTTTGTTATTCAAAGGCCGGTATAACGGATCTGCTGTAAAAAATAGCAAACGTTGCTCTCTAGATGGAAAAAAATAAGTGTAAAACGTGCGCGGCAAAATGCCGCGCCCTAAATCAGAAAGAATATAACTTCACCCAACCTGCCACATAAACCTTATATTGACGTCAAATCAACCAAAAATCGCCTTAAACCAACCACTAACTTTCATCACAATCAAATCCCAAATACGGCTAAAAAAGTTACCTTCCTCTACCACTTCTTTCACCACCAAAGGACGTTGTTCAATGACCTTATCCCCTAATTGGAAGTTAATCACACCAACAACCTGATTTTTCGTCAAAGGCGCTGTTAATGGCGTCTGATTTAATATGTAACTGGCTTTCAAATTTTTTAACTGCCCACGAGGAATAGTGATCGCCGCGTCTTTTTCTACGCCGAGAGCAACATCTGAACGCTTGCCATACCAAACCTTTTCTGAAACAAACGGCTCACTAACTTTAATAGGGGTTACCGTTTCATAAAAACGGAATCCCCATGCAAGTAATTTTTCACTTTCAGCAAAACGACCCCGATCACTTGGCGCACCTAACACTACAGAAATCAGCCGCATAGATCCCTCTGTCGCTGAAGCAACCAGATTATAACCGGCACCGCTGGTATATCCTGTTTTCACACCATCGACATTCATATTTTTATTCCATAACAATCGGTTACGGTTAAGCTGTTGGATTTTATTGAAGGTAAATATTTTCTCTTTATGCAAGGCATACTCATCAGGAACATCACGGATCATCGCCTGACTCAATACCGCCATATCACGAGCAGTACTAAATTGGCCCTCAGCATCCAATCCATGAACTGTACGAAAATGGGTGTTAGTCAACCCAAGGGCTTTTGCATAATTGTTCATCAGACTAACAAATACATCCTGACTGCCCGCCACATAATCAGCCAAAGCGATGCTGGCATCATTACCAGATTGAATAACAACACCACGATTCAGATCGATCACTTTTACCCTGTCATCGGGTTTAAGAAACATGAGCGAAGAACCTTTCAGTATGGGATTTCCCGTCGCCCAAGCATCTTTTCCCACAGTAACGACATCTTCCGACGTAATTTTTCCTGCTTTTATCGCCTGACCGACAACATAACTGGTCATAATTTTTGTCAGACTGGCTGGATCAAGCCGCTCATCGGGATTACCCTCAGCCAGAATTTTACCGCTGTCATAATCCATTAACACATAAGCTCTAGCGTCCACGGGTGGAACAACAGGTTCATCCGATGCATAAACACGAGCACTTACCATTGATGCCACTGTCAGCACCGCAATCACACATTTCATCGTCATCGCCAGACTTTTCTTCATCATCGTTCCCCTTTACTTAATAAGAAAAAATGTCAAATTCTTATACCCTATGGATTTCAAGATGCATCGCGGCAGCAAGGGAGCAAATCCCCGGGAGCATAGATAACTATGTGGCCGGGGTGAGTGAGTGCAGCCAACAAAGAAGCAACTTGAAAGATGACGGGTATATTAATATAAAATGTTGTACGACAAGAAACCAACATAAACAGTGTAAAGATTGTGCTGATCATAGGTTTTCATTTAATCTGATAAAAGTTATTGGTAACAAATAGACGATTTTCTTATCATCCCGATTCAAGGAGAAACTCATGCTGACCATTTGGGGCCGTAAAAACTCTTCCAATGTAAAAAAAGTGCTCTGGTGTCTGAAAGAACTTGGTGTACCGTATAATCAAGTAGATATTGGCAGTAAATTTGGCGAACTGGATGACCCGCAATATCTAAAAATGAATCCGAATGGAAAAATCCCTTGTTTACAGGAAGGCGATTTTATCTTGTGGGAATCTAACGCAATTGTTCGTTATCTTGCAGCAAAATTTGGTAAAGAGGTACTTTATCCACAAGACCTACAGGAAAGAGCAAATGCAGATAAATGGATGGATTGGGTTGGTTCACATCTGTTTCCTCATATCAGGCAATTCGTGATAGGTTTTATTCGTACACCCGAAGCAGAACGGGATCAAAAGCAAATAGAACAGACCCTGGCTGAAATCGAGAAGCTGATGAAAATGGTTGAGAATACTCTGGCAGAACAGAAATATCTTTCCGGCGATAAATTTGGCATGGCGGATATTGCATTAGGGCCTATGATTTATCCTTGGCTTAATATTCCAATCAAACGCCCCTCTCTGCCAAATATTGAACGCTGGTATCAATTAATGGCAGAAAGACCAGCGTTCAAAGAAATTGTCATGATTGAGTTAAGTTGAAAAAAAATCAGCTCATTGGCATCCATCTGGGATCAGGATATTGATACTTAAATCCTAATTCCTGACAAATACGGCTGCCATCAACAATTCTGCTTCTCACCTGAGTTTCTTTTCTGGAAAACTCAGGTGGAACTAAATCAAGCTGATTACTGGCCTTAGGGTAAAATTCAGCCTTGGTTGGGTGAACAGGCGCACATAAATTATAAATATGCCCACCTTCAGTCCTCTGAATTAATAGGTTAATGGCTGAAATAACATCATCCTGATGAACTAAATTGACCGGCTGATTACCCCCTTTAACTTCCTTTTTTCCCGCCAGAAAACGTCCAGCATGACGGCCACTGCCGACCAAACCAGCTAAACGTAAAATATCAACGGAAATATTTGGCAGTTTATGCAACCAATTCTCTAATTCAACCAATGCCTGAGCTGACGATGTTTCAGGATAAAAAGGCGCATCCTCATTGAGATTGCCAGCAACAAAACCATAAACAGAAGTAGAACTGGTGAAAATAATCCTTGGCACAGAGTATGAAAGAGCAGTATCGACAATTAACTGAACTGCCCTAACATAGTTATAACTGCCACCCGCAGTGTGGCTTGCCGGTAAAGTGATGATCAGTACATCGGCTACCATCAGTTGCTCTAAATCATCAAGCGCGCAATTGATCTGAGGTTCCAGTTGTAACAAATAACATTCGATACCAGACATACGTGCTGCCTCTACACCATCTGGCGTCGTTTTGCTGCCAACAACCTGCATACCACTGCGACTCAATGCTTTGGCTAATGGCATCCCCAACCAACCCAGACCGATAATGGAAACTTTTTTCATCACCACTCCTTCTATGCCTGATATTATTTTGATTATGCAAACAATTCGAACATTAAGCCACTGTTATTATTGATCCTATATTTCTCCCATAGGAGAGAATATTTCAAGTAAAAACAAAACATTATTATGAGATAAATTTATTGTTAAAAAAATAGATTGCTTTTAGGCTGTCAAATCGTATAGGTTGAATAGCAAGCAAAAAATTTAACCTCTGTTGGTCAGTGAATAAAAGTAACCGGCAGTAAACAGTCCGCAATCATAAACAAAGAGAAACCATTATGATCCGCATTCAATTTAGCCATTACCACCATCATCATCCTGATTAGTCTTTCAGGCGATTGTGTGCTGGAAGACGTTTAGCGGGTCTTCCGGTGGCATGAATGCGATAAAAACCCTCGGAAGGTTCCTTCCGAGGGTTTTTTTATGTTTCCGATTTTAAGTGGGGATAAAAATGTTAGATAAATCACATTTACGTATCGCAATGCAGAAATCAGGCCGATTAAGCGAAGATTCACGAGAATTACTGGCTCGCTGTGGCATTAAAATCAATCTGCAACAACAGCGCCTAATTGCATTCGCAGAAAATATGCCCATTGATATCTTGCGGGTACGCGATGACGATATTCCAGGGCTGGTTATGGATGGCGTTGTCGATCTGGGTATTATCGGTGAAAATGTGCTGGAAGAAGCGCTATTAAGCCGTCGCGCTCAAGGAGAAGATCCTCGTTATTTCACTTTACGCCGCCTTGATTTCGGTACTTGTCGCCTTTCACTGGCCGCGCCTCTAGACTACAACTACACCGGCGTCGAATGTTTACAAAATGCCCGTATCGCAACCTCTTACCCTCACCTACTAAAACGTTATCTCGATCAGAAAAAAATCCACTTTAAATCCTGTCTGCTAAATGGCTCAGTTGAAGTTGCTCCCCGCGCTGGGTTAGCCGATGCCATCTGTGATCTGGTTTCAACTGGCGCAACACTGGAAGCGAATGGTCTGCGGGAAGTAGAAATTATCTACCGTTCCAAGGCTTGTCTTATTCAACGTGATGGTGAAATGCCCGCCGATAAACAGCAATTGATTGAGAAACTGCTGACCCGCATTCAAGGGGTAATTCAGGCCCGTGAATCCAAATACATCATGTTGCACGCACCAAGCGCAAAACTTGAAGAAGTGATTGCTCTGCTACCAGGGGCGGAACGTCCAACGATTCTACCGCTGGCGGGGGATCAAAACCGCGTTGCCATGCATATGGTAAGCAGTGAAACACTGTTTTGGGAAACGATGGAGAAGCTTAAATCCCTTGGCGCCAGCTCCATTTTAGTCTTGCCGATTGAAAAGATGATGGAGTAAACGAAAATGACTGACCATTTCGATACCCTGATCCGTTGGCAGGAATGTCATGATGAACAGCAAAACGCTTTACTGACACGCCCTGCAATTTCAGCTTCCGTAGAAATCTCCCATACCGTGGAACACATTCTGCATGCGGTAAAAGAGTCTGGCGATCACACTCTGCGTGAATTTAGCCGCCGTTTCGACAAAACGGTTATTAAAAATATCCGTATTTCGCCGGAAGAGATCGCCGCCGCGGAAAACAGCCTGAATGACGACATTAAACAGGCAATGAAACAGGCAATGAATAATATTCGCGTTTTCCACGAAGCGCAGAAGCCTATAAAGATCGAAGTAGAAACCCAACCTGGGGTCTATTGTCAACAAGTAACACGGCCTATCGATTCTGTCGGGCTCTATATCCCCGGAGGTTCTGCACCATTACTTTCTACCGTTTTGATGCTCGGAATACCTGCACAAATAGCGGGTTGCCATAAAGTTGTACTTTGTTCCCCGCCACCGATTGCCAATGAAATTCTCTATGCAGCCACACTGTGTGGAATTACGGAAATATTCCAGATTGGTGGTGCTCAAGCCATTGCTGCTATGGCATTCGGAACAGAATCCATCCCCAAAGTAGATAAGATTTTTGGTCCAGGTAACGCTTATGTTACCGAAGCCAAAAGACAAGTTAGTCAGCACGTAGATGGTGCCGCCATTGATATGCCTGCTGGCCCATCGGAACTGCTTATTATCGCCGATGCGGGAGCAAACCCCATCTTTGTGGCTGCCGATTTACTCTCACAAGCAGAACATGGTCCTGACTCACAAGTGATATTGGTTACACCTGATGAAGCGTTAGCCAGAAAAGTGATAGCGGAAATCGAAAAACAGCTTACCCTGCTTTCCCGCAATCAAATTGCCACCAAGGCATTAGCGCACAGCAGAATTATTGTGACAACAAGCCTGCAACAGTGTGTGGAAATCAGCAACCGCTATGGCCCAGAACACCTGATTATTCAAACTCGCCAACCAGAACAACTGGTTGAAAAAATCACGAGCGCCGGTTCTATTTTCCTCGGTGACTGGTCGCCGGAATCTGCGGGAGATTACGCATCAGGAACCAATCACGTATTACCAACTTATGGCTACACCTCAACCTATTCCAGCCTTGGTCTGGCGGATTTCCTAAAGCGTATGACAATTCAACAACTGACGCCGCAAGGGCTGCTGAACCTATCTCAGACCATTGAAACACTGGCGCAAGCAGAACAACTGACCGCTCATAAAAACGCTGTCACTTTACGTGTGGCGGCGCTGAATATTGCCGGTCAAGGCGTGAATATGAATAACATTTTTGATGCCAACCGGTTGGCACGAGAAAATATCCGCAAATTAACCCCTTATATGTCTGCTCGTCGCCTTGGCGGCAAGGGTGATGTTTGGTTGAATGCCAATGAATACCCACTAGCACCTAATTTCCAATGCACTGAGCAAACATTAAACCGTTATCCTGACTGCCAGCCAGCCTCGGTTATCCGCCGTTATGCCGCCTATGCCGGCTTACAACCTGAGCAAGTACTAGCCTGTCGTGGTGCTGATGAATCCATTGAACTTCTAATCCGCGTATTTTGTGAACCCGGACAAGATATGGTGCTGTTTTGCCCTCCGACTTATGGTATGTACAGTGTCAGCGCTGAAACTTTTGGTGTCGAACAAAAGAAAATTGCCACACTGGAAAATTGGCAACTGGATATCGAAGCGATCGAAAATAACCTCGACCGGGTAAAATTAATCTATATCTGTAGCCCTAATAACCCAACAGGAAACGCAATTAATCCTGATTCATTGCGTAAAATTCTGGAACTAACCGCCAATCGTGCAATTGTCACTATCGATGAAGCCTATATTGAATTCTGCCCGGAAAATAGTATCGCAAGCTGGCTAAAAAACTATCCAAATTTAGTCATTTTGCGAACCCTCTCGAAAGCTTTTGCTTTAGCCGGTCTGCGCTGTGGATTTACTCTCGCATCTGTGGATATCATCACTCTGTTGTTAAAAGTGATTGCACCTTACCCGCTTTCCACTCCTGTTGCGGATATTGCAGCACAGGCACTGACAGCAGAAGGTATCGCAATTATGCAAAAACGTGTCGTTGAGATCAGGGAAAACCGCAATGACTTACAACAGGCGCTGAATAAATTAGCCATCGTTGAAAAAGTATTCCCCAGTGAAACCAACTACATATTGGTGAAATTCTATGACGCAGAAACTGTTTTCAGAACATTATGGCATCAGGGCATCATCCTACGCGACCAGCGCAAACAGCCCGGTTTAGAGGGTTGCCTGCGGATCACCATCGGCAGCCGTAAAGAGTGTGAGCGAGTGGTTGAAGCCATCAGCGCCCTTTCCACTGTAAATGAACAACCAAAGGAGACAGCAAACTGATGAACCAGAAACTCCTTTTTATTGATCGGGATGGTACGCTGATCACTGAACCGCCAGCAGATTTTCAAGTTGATCGTCTGGATAAACTGGCACTGGAAACCGAGGTTATTCCTGCTCTGCTTGCCCTGCAAAAATCGGGGTTCAGGCTGATTATGATCACCAATCAGGATGGTCTTGGCACAGATAGTTTTCCATTAGAACAATTTGAACCACCACATAACCTGATGATGCAGATTTTCAATTCTCAAGGCATCCATTTTGATGAAGTTTTAATCTGCCCTCACAAACCAGAAGAGAACTGTCATTGCCGTAAGCCAAAAATAAAACTAGTGGAAAAATATCTGGCAGAAAGCGTGATGGATACCGCTAACAGCTATGTGATTGGAGACCGGGAAACCGATCTACAACTGGCAAAAAATATGGGCATTCAGGGGTTACGTTATCATCCGAAAAACCTTGGCTGGTCCGCCATCAGTGAACGACTAACCCGTCAAGACCGTCACGCTCATGTTCAACGTATCACTAAAGAGACATCCATCAACATTGACGTTTGGCTTGATCATGAAGGTAGCAGCGATATCAATACCGGTGTCGGGTTCTTTGACCATATGTTGGATCAGATTGCTACCCACGGTGGTTTCCGCATGCATGTTCAGGTTAAAGGCGATCTCTGTATTGATGATCACCATACCGTTGAGGATACCGGTCTGGCATTGGGGGAAGCATTGAAACTGGCTTTGGGAGATAAACGGGGCATCTGTCGCTTTGGTTTTGTGTTGCCAATGGATGAATGCCTTGCCCGCTGTGCTCTCGATATTTCCGGGCGTCCTCATCTGGAATATAAAGCTGAATTCAAACACCAGCGGGTGGGTGATCTGAGCACTGAAATGATTGAGCACTTCTTTCGTTCACTCTCTTATGCAATGGCCTGTACACTGCATCTGAAAACGAAAGGCAGCAACGATCATCACAGAGCAGAAAGCCTGTTTAAAGCCTTTGGCCGAACACTACGTCAGGCAATTCGGGTAGAAGGCGATACATTGCCAAGTTCCAAAGGGGTTCTGTGATGAAAGTTGTCATTCTTGATACTGGCTGCGCTAACTTGTCATCGGTAGCTTATGCCATCCGAAAATTAGGCTATCAACCTGAAATCAGTCAGGAAACAGCAACGATCCTGGCAGCAGATAAACTACTTTTACCTGGTGTCGGCACTGCCAGTGCTGCAATGGATCAATTGAAACAACGGGAACTTATACCGTTAATTAAAGTACTCAGCCAACCTGTGTTAGGTATTTGCCTTGGCATGCAGCTATTCGCTGCCACCAGCGAAGAAAGCGATAATGTTGCAGGTAATAATGTCACCCTACTCGAAGTTATGGCTTCCCCCGTCCAAAAAATGGCTACGCATGGGCTTCCATTACCACACATGGGCTGGAACCAAGTTCTGCCAAAAGCCGGGCACCCGCTATTCCGTGGTATTGAAGACCATGCCTATTTTTATTTTGTCCATAGCTACGCGATCCCGCTGAATACCTACACCATTGCGCAAACTGAATATGGCAATATTTTCAGCAGCGCAATCGCCAAAGATAACTTCTTCGGCGTACAGTTTCACCCTGAACGTTCCGGTGCTGCCGGAGCCAGACTATTAAAGAATTTTCTGGAGATGTAGGCACAATGATTATACCCGCATTAGATTTGATAGATGGCAAAGTAGTACGGTTACATCAAGGGGATTATGCTCAACAACGGGATTATCAACACGATCCTTTGTCCCACTTTCAACAATATGAACAACAGGGAGCAAAATTGCTCCATCTGGTCGACCTGACCGGCGCTAAAGATCCATCCGCCCGCCAGATCCCTTTACTGCGCAAATTACTTGCAGCAGTTTCTATACCTGTTCAGGTCGGCGGCGGCATCCGTACAGAAGAAGATGTGAAAACATTGCTTGATGCGGGTGCCAACCGGATAGTGATTGGCTCTATCGCCATAAAACAACCGGCACTCGTTACCCAATGGTTTAAACGTTATGGTGCCGAAAATATTGTGCTGGCGCTGGATGTTCGTATCAATAATACAGGCATAAAACAAGTTGCCATCAATGGCTGGCGGGAGAATTCCTCCGTCACTCTGGAACAGGTTATTGAGCAATATCTGCCTTGCGGGTTGAAATATGTACTGTGTACAGATATCTCCCGCGATGGCACGCTAACTGGCTCAAATGTCGAATTATATCGGGCAATTTGCCAATACTATCCACAAATCGCGTTTCAGGCTTCGGGGGGCATCGGCACATTGAATGATATCGCTTCTCTGCCCGCCAGCGGCGTAGCCGGAGTTATTATTGGTCGCGCATTACTTGATGAAAAATTTACCCTGAAGGAGGCAATTCAATGCTGGCAAAACGCATAATTCCTTGCCTTGATGTTCGTGACGGGCAAGTGGTTAAAGGCATTCAGTTTCGTCATCACGAAATTATCGGCGATATTGTGCCACTTGCCCAACGTTATGCAACAGAAGGTGCAGATGAACTGGTTTTCTACGATATCACTGCCTCATCTGATGGACGGGTAGTCGATAAAAGTTGGGTCGCCAAAGTTGCGGAGGTGATTGATATTCCCTTTTGTGTCGCTGGTGGTATTAAAACTGTCGAAGATGCAGGGCAAATCCTTTCATTTGGGGCAGATAAAATCTCTATCAACTCTCCTGCACTGGCTGATCCAACCTTAATTACTCGTTTGGCCGATCGTTATGGTGTTCAATGCATTGTCGTAGGGATTGACACCTGGTTTGATGAAAGCACTGGCCGCTATCAAGTTTATCAGTTTACCGGTGACGAAAAACGCACAAAGGCCACTCAATGGCAAACCCTCGATTGGGTAAAAGAAGCGCAACACCGGGGTGCAGGTGAAATCGTACTCAATATGATGAATCAGGATGGTGTCCGCAATGGCTACGATCTGACTCAACTAAAACAGGTGCGTGACGTTTGTCATGTTCCTCTCATTGCCTCTGGTGGTGCAGGCGCACCAGAACACTTTCTTGATGCCTTTAAACAGGCAAATGTCGATGGTGCACTCGCTGCATCTGTATTCCATAAACACATTATTAATATTGGTGAATTAAAACAGTACCTTTCACAACAAGGCGTGGAGATAAGAACTTGCTAACCGCACAACAAATCGAAAAACTGGATTGGGAAAAAGTCGCTTATATGATGCCGGTTATTGTACAACATGCTATATCCGGCGATGTCCTCATGATGGGCTACATGAATAAAGAAGCACTGAATATTACTATCAGTTCAGGCAAAATCACTTTCTTTTCCCGCAGTAAACAACGTCTATGGACCAAAGGAGAAAACTCCGGCCATTTTCTTAATTTGGTCAATATCTATCCTGATTGTGACAATGACGCTCTGTTAGCACTCGCAGACCCAATCGGCCCTACCTGCCACTTTGGTACATACAGTTGCTTTGCTCCGGCACAAACTGAATGGGGATTTCTCTATCAGCTTGAAAAATTACTGGCAAGTCGCAAAACAGCCGACCCTGACCACTCATACACCGCAAAATTATATGCCAGCGGTACTAAACGAATCGCTCAGAAAGTGGGTGAAGAAGGGGTAGAAACTGCTTTAGCCGCGGCAGTTAATAATAAAGAGGAGCTAACGAATGAAGCAGCAGACCTGATGTATCACCTAATGGTTCTACTACAGGATCAAGAGCTGGATCTGAGTTCCGTCATTCGTCGATTAAAAGAAAGATAATTAATAATACCCAACGAAATAGGTACAGCGAATATACCCTATGGATTTCAAGATACATCGCGACGGCAAGGGAACAAATCCCCCGGGAGCATAGATAACTATGTGACCGGGGTGAGTGAGTGCAGCCAACAAAGAGGCAACTTGAAAGATGACGGGTATACATACAATTTTATATTCTTCGTTGCCCCTGTCACCGCGATCCACCGCCCTTTTCCGGTAGATGAAAAGGCAAAAGCCTGTCACACGAAAAACGATTATCAGGCGACGTAGACGTCTACGTCGCCTTTTAGTGACGGCTCCCCGCCCAATTAGGCATAGGTATCTACACGAAATGAACGTTTACACATCACATGGCAGCTTTAAAGATTGCAACAATTTCTTCATGGGTAGCTTGAGTGGGATTAGTCAAACAACATATATCTTTCAAGGTATTAGTTGCTAATTCTGGTAAATCTTCTAGTTTGACATTCAGTTCCGCTAAACCCGACGGAATACCAATATCTTTTAATAACTTACGAATTTCAGCAATACATGCCGCAGCCCCTTGCTGATCATTCATAGCGCTTACATCTACCCCCATCGCAGCGGCAATATCTTTCAAACGACCCGCAACGGCTTTAGCGTTGAACTCTTGAACGTGTGGTAATAAAACAGCATTACATACACCGTGTGGTAAATCATAAGTACCACCCAATTGGTGAGACATGGCGTGAACATATCCCAGTAATGCACTATTAAACGCCATCCCCGCCAAGAATTGTGCATAGGCCATGTTTTTACGTGCTTCTATATTGTTCCCATCTGCGACTGCCTGGCGTAAAGAGTGACTAATCATCGAGATTGATTTCAGTGCACAAGCATCCGTTATTGGGTTAGCCCCAACAGAAACATAGGCTTCAACCGCATGAGTCATTGCATCCATTCCGGTTGCGGCGGTTAAACCTTTCGGCATTCCCACCATCAATTCTGGATCGTTCACAGACAAAACAGGTGTTATTTTCTTATCAGCAATGGCCATTTTTATGTGGCTCTCAGTATCAGTAATGACGCAAAAACGTGACATTTCTGACGCAGTACCCGCAGTAGTATTAACTGAGATTAATGGCAAATGCGGTTTAGATGAACGACCAATACCTACATAATCCCGAATATCTCCTCCATTAGCAGCGACCAACACAATCGCTTTTGCACAATCATGTGGCGAACCACCCCCTAAAGAAATAACGCAATCGCTATTATGCTGACGCAGAATATCCAAACCTTCCTCAACATTAGCTGTCGTCGGATTCGGATTGGTACCATCATAAACCGTATTCTCAATATCAACATCAGATAATAAAGATTGAACTTTTGCTACTACTCCAATTTCATTTAAAACCCGATCAGTCACAATCAATGCTCGCTTGTAACCATCAACTTTCATTGCATTTACCGCTTCAACCAAACAACCCGCACCAAACATATTTACCGATGTCATAAAAAAAGTCGTAGTCATCATTGACAATTCCTTATATTAAAATAGTTCTAGAATGAAAATATATAAAAAGTAAAATTTGAAAAATCACCTAATGGAACTACAGATCATTGCTCTTGCAACAAACATAAATAATAGCTCTATTTAAACCATACAATTCAAAAAATATAAATATACCCGTCATATTTCAAGTTGCCTCTTTGTTGGCTGCACTCGCTCACCCCGGTCACATAGTTATCTATGCTCCCGGGGATTCACTCCCTTGCCGTCGCGATGCATCTTGAAATCCATAGGGTATATATCTCGGTAGAGTTAGATAATGTTTATTAAAATAGATATTTGATAATTTTTCCTCTTGGTAATATATGTCATTGGCAATATAATAAATACAATAATCGAGAAGATTAATATATCAATTCACCAAGTCATTATTTAGGAGTTTATTTTGTCCTCTAACGAAATATTTAACCGCCTGACCACATTATTGGATAATCATCATGCTAGCTATCGGGTGATGGAACATTCAACCGCCGGACATTCTGAAGAAGTTGCAAAAATCCGTGGTACACAACTTGGACAAGGGGCAAAAGGATTAGTTTGCCATGTTAAAGGGGAAGGATTCCGCCAATATGTACTCGCTGTACTGCCTGCGGATCAACAAGCAGACCTCTCTTCACTGGCAAAACAGATCGGTGGCAGCCGCGCCTCACTGGCAAGTCCTAAAGAAGTTTTTGAACTGACTCAATGTGTATTTGGTGCTATTCCACCTTTTAGTTTTCATCCAGATCTGAAACTGGTTGCAGACCCTTTATTATTTGAACGTTTTGATGAACTGGCTTTTAATGCCGGTAGCCTTGAACGCTCAGTGATTCTTAACACTCAAGATTACCATCGAATTGCACAACCTGAATTGGTGAGTTTTCGTCGGGTAGAATAAATACCATCGCGAAAAATGATATTTGTCAAATAGCCTATAAAAATAGGCTATTTAAGATAATATTTAAAATATATTCATTTAAATAGTAACTATCCCGCCCCAATAAGTTTATATCATTAGATAAAGTCATTATTATTGCTACATTATATAAACATTAAACAGAGAGGTATAATTATCAAATACCATGAATATCTAATTATTCACTATTGAGCCATATACAAAAAATTATCAATTACATTAGGGGATAATTCACCACCCAAATAAAGGTGTTTCTTGATAGGAATTTTCAATTATTTTTAATTTCAGAAACTTTATTTCAAATATCGGTATAAAATGACATGTCAATTATATTAATGTTGTATTGACAACAATTTAATATGCCTATTCATTATATTTTATTAAATACAAAAACCCACGCTCATTGTATTCTCATATCGCTTTCAACAAGAAAGATGACGTTTTTTTTAAAATAAAGTTTAAGGAATAGAAAAATATGACTAATAAGCTAGTTACAGGTGCAACTTTTTTCGATAGAAAATACTTTCTGGGTGAAGCGCACTATTATCCAGAAAACGATATCATTATTCCATTGCCTTATGATCTCAACGATAGATTCCGTTCAGTAAGAATTGGAACGTTATCAAAAGTCTATGCATGGCGTCATCAGAGTAATTGTGAACCAGGTCAACGCTATCGTGAATGGGAATACGATCACCCAGATATTGATAGAGAAATTAGAGGATTATCTAAGTTTAAAGTGGCACCAAAAGATACCTGCTTGGTTGCATTAAAACTTATTGATGATACTTATTCAGGTATTAAATTCTCAATGTTCACGAATACACATTGCGTGGGCCCAGTTGAAACAACAACTGATGATGATTATGCACTGGTTGGTATATTGCCATTTGAGACTGAGTTAGTCACTGCCATTGCAATAAGAAATACCAGTACTGGAGTATATATCAATAACGGATCATTCTATTTCTATCGTGATGCAAATGGTGTTGTTACTATTGATGAGAAAGCTAATTTCCCTAAAAATCTCAGAATAGTTAATGCAGGTGGCAATCGTTTTGATATTCATATTATCAGTACCGATTTTTCTCACTAATCCGGTCATAATGTAACAATAATTAACCATCGTTTTCAGACAGGCTACGTTCTGAAAATTTAAGCAACACCGTTGCGGAATATCATCAAAAACCGCAACGGTGTATTCATAAATCAGCAAAAATTTCGTGGTTATATACTCAAGATACTTCAAAGTGCATGTTTGAAAAACGATTATGTTGTTGAATTTAAATGTTTTTATATCTGACGACTCAAGCATCTTGAAGTTCATTCGGTATATACCCTATGGATTTCAAGATTATCGCGACGGCAAGGGAGCGAATCCCCGGGAGCATAGCGAACGATGTGACCAGGGTGAGCGAGTGCAGCCAACAAATCCTTAACCATTAGCTAGCCATTCATTGTTATTTATCCTTTTTCTATAAAAATTTATAATCAAAAAGTCAAATAGTCACTTAATCTTTAAAAAAACATTAAATTAAGATCCACAAGAAATAATTTTCACAAGCTATTTCTTTTGAGATAAATACTTCCATAATGATCAATTTTAAAAATTATAGAAAAACCAAACCATTCCATTATTACATATCTTATTTTAGGTATTTTCATAATATTATTAATAAAAAACAATCTTATAGTATCTATTCAAAACACCAAGCATGAAAAATATTCACAATCAAATTGAATACTAAATTTAAGATAAAAAATTCACTAAAAATATCAAATTTTCACATTTCAATCAGTCAATTTGACTATACTAGTATAATTATAAAAATATTATTCGGTATTTTTTAAACAACTTTACTTTATGTATTTTTATGCTAATTTTAACATTAACCCATAGAATATTATTCTTCTATTGACTGGATATATTGCATCTAAAGATGAGGAATAAATGAATTATCAGTGGGAAATATTACACAGAAAAAATCCAATTTTCACAAATAGTATAAACGAGTCAATACTATATATTTCACATTAATACAATCAGGTATATTACTTACATTAACTTTGAGGAATAGAATAAATGACAAAAGAATTAATTACAGGCGTCACGTTTTTCGAAGAGAAAAACTATCAGGGTAAGTCACATGATTACCCAGAGCTCGATAAAATTATATCGCTCCCTTCCAATCTTAACGATAAATTTCGTTCAGTAAAAATTGGAAAGTTATCAAAAGTCCATGCGTGGCGTCACTATAACGATCCAGAGAGTAAATATTATGAATGGGTAGTCGACAATCCAGATATCGATAAAGAAATTAGAGGGTTATCGAAATTCAAAATTATACAGAAAGATACAAAACTGGTTGCACTAAAAATCATTGATGATACTCATTCAGATACAAAATTCTCTATGACCATTAAGATATTTAATGGAGAAGAAGAGGAAACAATCGACGTTAACGCAACAACAGATGATAATTATACTGTCGTTAACGAACTACTGGTACAGAAAGAGATAGTCACTTCAATTTATGTCAGAGATGTCAACACCGGAGAATATATTGGTAACGGGTCATTTTATTTTTCTTATGATGCTATCGGTATCGCAACTATTTATGAAGGTCTCAATTTCCCTAAAAACTTGAAACTGGTTCATGTAGGAAATAATCGTTTTGATTTTCACATTATTAGCGCTGATCCTATTGCTTAATTCGGGATTAATGTGACAATCATCACTCTCAGACAAGTTATATTCTGAAATCTAAACTACGCCGTTGCGGTATATTTGTTAAAAAACCGCAACGACGTGTTCCAGATGATCGCGGAAATTAAAACCACATCATATCTGATGTAAATTTATCCACTTTCCTGGTCAATCGGTGATAACCGGGCTTACTCCATCCATTCAGTATGGAAAACACCTTCTTTATCAGTACGTTTATAAGTATGAGCACCAAAATAATCACGCTGAGCCTGAATTAAATTAGCAGGCAATATAGCTGAACGATAACTATCGTAGTAAGAAATAGCAGCCGAGAAAGTAGGCGTTGGGATACCATTCTGCACCCCATACGAGACAACATCACGCAGTGCCTGCTGATATTCATCAGCAATTTTCTTAAAGTAAGGCGCCAACAACAGATTAGCAATATCCGCATTTTCGTTATACGCGTCAGTAATTTTTTGCAGGAATTGAGCACGAATAATACAACCCGCCCGGAAAATCCCGGCAATCTCACCGTAATTAAGATCCCACTGGTACTCATCAGATGCCGCTTTCAATTGCTGAAAACCCTGAGCATAAGAGACGATTTTACCCAAATAAAGCGCACGGCGGACTTTCTCAATAAATTCGGCCTTATCACCTTTAAATGGTTGTACATCCGGCCCGCTCAAAACTTGAGCCGCGGCCACTCTCTGATCTTTTAGAGAAGAAATATAACGTGCAAATACCGATTCGGTGATCAACGTCACTGGAATCCCTAAATCCAGAGAGCTCTGGCTGGTCCACTTACCCGTACCTTTATTTGCTGCTTCATCCAAAATCACATCAACCAAATATTGGCCTGCTTCATCTTTCTTATGGAAAATATCAGCCGTGATTTCAATCAAATAACTGCTTAATTCGCCATTATTCCAGTCAGTGAAAATCTCAGATAGTTCTTCATTGCTCAGATTTAGGGCATTTTTCAGTAAAGAATAGGCTTCAGCAATGAGCTGCATATCACCGTATTCAATGCCATTGTGAACCATTTTCACATAATGGCCGGCACCATCCGGGCCAATATAGGCCACACAAGGTTTACCTTCAGCTTTAGCCGCAATCTCTTGCAGAATTGGTGCCACCAATTTATACGCCTCTTTCTGGCCGCCAGGCATAATAGATGGACCTTTCAATGCCCCCTCTTCTCCACCGGAAACCCCGGTACCGATAAAATTAAAACCCTGCGCAGAAAGCTCGCGATTACGACGGATAGTATCCTGAAAATAGGTATTACCCCCATCAATCAAAATATCACCTTTATCCAGATGTGGGGTCAGTGAAGCAATAGTTTTATCGGTTGCTTCGCCAGCCTTAACCATGAGCAGAATACGGCGCGGTTTTTCCAGTGAATCGACAAATTCTTCGACCGTGTAACTTGGAACTAATTTCTTCCCCGGATTTTCGGCGATCACTTCGTCAGTCTTATCACTTGAACGGTTAAATATAGATACGGAATAACCACGGCTCTCAATATTTAGTGCCAAGTTACGCCCCATCACCGCCATACCGACAACACCAATCTGCTGCTTGGACATGAATAACTCCTGTCTGATGATAATTCTGCTCACCAATAACAATAATAATTAGTGTGCAATTTGTTAATGTGATCACATGTTAACTCAGGACGAGTCCTAATGGATAGTTATTGGTGCCATCGATACCGCTACACCCCATTTTTTGGAAAAAACTTCCTCAGATGAAAAATCAACTATTGAAATTTGATGAGTCAATGCCCATTATTCATTATTCGGCATGAGCCGTCATATTAAAAGGTAAAACAAACTGTATGGAATGGATCGCTGATCCGACGATATGGGCTGGACTGGTTACTCTTATCGTTCTAGAAATTGTCCTTGGAATTGACAACTTGGTCTTTATTGCCATTCTGGCAGATAAACTTCCTGAAAAACAAAGAGACAAAGCAAGAATTACAGGTCTAAGTTGTGCGTTACTGATGCGTATCGTACTGCTTTTTAGTCTTTCTTGGTTGATAACGCTAACTCATCCATTAATTACGCTTTGGGAACATCCATTTAGTGCTCGTGACCTAATTATGCTGATAGGTGGTCTTTTCTTACTGTTCAAAGCGACAATGGAGCTCAATGAACGGCTGGAAGGTAAAGATGCCCACTCAGGACAACAACGCAAAACATCTAAATTTTGGACGGTTGTCGTTCAAATCATTGTCCTTGATGCTGTATTTTCATTGGATTCAGTGGTGACTGCTGTTGGTATGGTAGACAACATCGGTATCATGATCGTGGCAGTCACCATTGCGATGTTCCTGATGATACTGGCAAGTAAACCGTTGACCACTTTCGTCAATGCTCACCCGACTATCGTTATTCTCTGTCTGAGCTTCTTGTTGATGATCGGTTTCAGTCTGATAGCCGAAGGTTTTGGTTATCGCATCCCCAAAGGTTACTTGTACGCCGCTATCGGCTTCTCTATTATGATTGAAGCCTTAAACCAATTTGCTCAATTTAACCGCCGCAGATTTCTTACTGCTTCCCGTTCACTACGTGAAAGAACAGCGGAAGCCGTTTTACGTATCCTGAGTGGTAAGCATGAAAATGCAGAATTGGATAATCATACATCCAATCTGATTTCTGATAATCAGGAAGTGTTTGATCCACAAGAACGTCAAATGATTGCCAGGGTTCTGGGCATGGCACAGCGTAACGTTAACAGTATCATGACTTCCCGTCACGACGTGGAGTACCTTGATATTCATGCACCAACCGAAAATTTGACGCAAATACTGAGTAAAAATCCTCACACACGCATTGTGGTAACAGATGAAGATATCAGTGACGAACCATTAGGTGTTGTCCATGTTATTGATTTACTGAATCAACAACTCAACCAACAGCCTTTTGATTTACATTCGCTGATAAAACAGCCTCTGATTTTCCCTGAACAGCTTTCACTACTCCAGGCATTGGAGCAGTTCCGCCAGGCACAAACTCACTTCGCGTTTGTTGTCGATGAATTTGGTTCTGTGGAAGGTGTGGTGACTTTGACCGACGTAATGGAAACTATCGCGGGTAATTTACCGGTAGATGGCGAAGAAACTGATGCCCGCCATGATATTCAAGCGACTGAACATGGTGGTTGGATCGCCAATGGTTATATGCCGCTGGATGATTTGATCCTTTATGTCCCTTTGCAACTGGATGAAAAACGTGAATATCAAACCTTAGCAGGTTTGTTAATGGAACATTCACAACATATTCCACGACAAGGTGAGCAATTACAGATTGATAATTACCTGTTTGAACCGTTGGAAGTGACCAGTCATCGAATTAATAAGGTAAAAATTACCCCTCTGGTGTCAGAGTAAAGAAAATAGAGAATAACCCAGTGTTATTGATCATTCATCGTATCTGCCATCACTGAGTTTTCCCTCTGAAACAAAATAAAACCCGGTCAGTTTAAACTGCACCGGGATTTTTTGGGCCTTTGCTATCAATAATATTATTCATTAATTCAACAGGATTATATTCATATATACCCAATGGATTTCAAGATGGATCGCGACGGCAAGGGAGCGAATCCCCGGGAGCATAGATAACTCTGTGACCGGGGTGAGTGAGTGCGGCCAACAAAGAGGCAACTTGAAAGATGACGGGTATATAACCCTCGCTTAATTACTGCTACGTTCAACCCAATCGTTAATAGCCTGTTTTACCTTGTTCTCCAACTCATTATGCAGCAATTGCTCAATATCCAAATTGTATTGCAGATTACTCCAATTACCGTAAACCCGAAGTGGTACTTTCATTTTTCGCAGACGACTAACCAATTCATTATCCTTGCCCCATCCTTGTGTTATCTGTACTTTTAAAGCGACATCAACATGTTGTTTAAGCAGATTAGTCTTACCCTGCCCATCAATATTCAGCAAATCGGATACCGCATGCAGTCGACTGATTTTTATATCACCTCGATTCAGTACCGCTTTAACATCAAGCTTTTTAGCGCGGGTGAAATTATCTATATTATCAGGGATATTCACTTTATCCGTTGCACGAGCAACGGATTGCTGGATTAATTGGGGGATATTTAATCCATACATTTTGGCATTAACTAAACTGAAATTAAGATCACCCTGCCAAATATGCGAAATCGCATAACCATCATATCCTTTACCAGAAAGATCCCCATTCAGATCGAATTTACCACTAAATGCCGGTGGTAAGGAAAAGGCTTTGAGTACGGGTTCCAGTTCTATATTCCGCAGTAAAGGTTTTGCGTGTAACTTAAGTTGATTACCCGTTGCATCTAAAATAACCGGAATAGAGAAATCACCACCAAATAATTTGCCATTCAGAGTAGAAATTTCAGCAGTACCACTATTATTTGTCGCTTTCAATATCAGATTATCGATCTCCATTCCTCGATAAACAAATTTGTCCGCATTAATAGTCAGATTGGCGTTAAAGTCATTTAGAAATGCAGCGCTATAATCAGGCGGGGCAGAGCTTGAAACGGCGATTACCGGTTTAGCTGAACTATTCTCTATCCGATAATAACGTTTAACTTCTGAACCCTCTTTAGGAAGCAAGTCCCATCCTATCAGATTATCTAAATTCAGTTTTTGGGAAGATAAATCGATCCGATAATCCGCATGAGCCCCCAATATTGCTTTTATACTGCCATGCAGTTCACTCTCATTAGCGGTGAAACTTAGCGTCTGTAAAGAAATTGTTTGCGGTCCATCTGTCGTCTCTTTTTGATAAACAGCATGTACTTTTCCTGAACCACTAATTCCTCCCGTAGGTATACCTGCGCCCTGGAGTTGGTAATCAAAGGAGTCAATATTACCCGCAACACGATATGGATAATCAGTAATATCGACATCTGCATTAAGATTAAAAGCCAAGTCTTGCTGATTCTTACTGACTTTGCTACTTAACTCTACGTTGATATGGTTTTGGTTATCTCGCTCCATTAGCAGATTAATATCGCGGACATTTAACTGCTCATGATCATCTCGCTGCCAAATAAGCAAACTATCCGCGACCTTAATTCTGGCGATATCAAGCTTCCAACCCTCACCCTTCGCAACAGAGTTGGCTGTACTCCCTGTTGGTGCAATAGGGCTATTCTCTTTTTTCTGCGACTGGCTCTCCGGGGTTACTCTCAATATCGCCCCTTTCAACATCACCTCTTTAACTGCAAGCTGATGAGAAAGAAGCGGCCACAACTCCACATCAAGACGCATATTTTCTGCCGTCACTATTGGTTGAACCGCTCCTGGGGCCGTTAATGACATACTCCCGGTAATGATGCTCAATTTCGGCCAGACATGCCAGCGCATACCATCTTGCAGGACGAGTTGGTAGCCACTCTTCTTTTGCACCTGCTTGACCATATAAGCCCGAAAGTCATTTGGGTTTACTAACATGACTAATGCTGCCAGACCGGTAATAATCACAACCAGCAAAATAATCAGTGTCGTCAGCAATCTCTTCATGACTTCCTCAGCTTTTTTTGTCAAAACAGTCAATGCAATTCAATAGCCGATAAAAATGTTAATCTTCATCAATACGGCTACCCACCGCACCCTGTTGGTTTTTATATTTCGCATCTTGACGACGGTTATATGGACGGTCAGCGGAACCAGACAATGGCTCAAAACTCAAAGCACCGATGACCATACCCGGACGTAACGCCAGAGGCAATTTACCAGAGTTATAGAATTCAAGAACAATTTGACCATGCCAGCCCGGATCAATCCGGTGTGCTGTCACGTGTACCATCAACCCAAGACGAGCAAGAGAAGAACGGCCATCAAGCCAGCCCACCAAATCATCCGGCAATGTGACAGATTCCAGCGTAACGGCCAATGCCAACTCGCCAGGATGGAGGAAAAAAACCTCATCGTCAGACAGAATTATTTCATCACTCATCACACGATCAAGCGCAGCACTGACCTCATCTTTCGGACCACTCAAATCAATATATGCCGCAGTATGACCACAGAAAACACGAAACTGATTCCCAAGGCGCACATCCGCAGTTGCCCCGTTAATGCGTTCAATCGGCGGACGTGGAGTAATGACCAATTTACCTTCATCAAGCCATTTAATAATGTCGCGGTCACAGAGTCGCATTATTTCCTCTCCAATACGATGCTGCTTATCAATTCAATGACTGACAAGCAAAGTTTTATACCCGTTATCTTTCAAGTTGCCTCTTTGTTGGCTGCACTCACTCGCCCCAGTCACATCGTTACCTATGCTCCCGGGGATTCGCTCCCTTGCCGTCGCGATGCATCTTGAAATCCATAGGGTACATTATTCGCAGAACTGACCAATTTTGGCTTTCAATATATCAATTGCTACTCGGTTTTTACCCCCGCGCGGCACAATAATATCTGCATATTGCTTTGATGGTTCAATAAATTGCAGGAACATTGGACGCACAGTTTTATGATATTGCTCAATAACCGAATCCAGAGAACGCCCCCGTTCATGCACATCCCGCTTAATACGACGCATAAGGCAAATATCCAGTGGCGTATCAACAAAAATCGAGAAGTCCATCTCCTGGCGCAAGCGCTTATCGGTCAATAATAGAATACCTTCCAGAATAATAACCCTTTTCGGTGCAAAATGAATCGCTTCTGGTTTACGAGTATGAACAACATAATCGTATTGTGGTAATTCAATTGATTCACCCATTTTCAGCGCTTGTAGGTGAGAAAAGAGCAGATTGTGATCCATTGAGCTTGGATGGTCATAATTAGTCTTATAACGCTCTTCCATTGATAGATCGCTCTGATCTTTATAATAGCAATCCTCTGGTATAATACCGATATTGTGATCACCAACTTGAGCGCGTAATTCACGATAAAGTGTATTAGCAATGAGACTTTTACCTGAGGCAGATGCACCAGAAATTCCTACAATTGTGCACTGATATGCTTCGTCAGCCATAATAGAGATAACCTGATTCTAGAAAAAAATGGGAACAAAGCACTTATGAGGGCTTTGTTTGGCGAGATTATAGGGAGTTAATGGTATCTGTTCCAGTGTAAACAAGAGAAGTCTCACTTTTTTCGAAGCGTTTCGCATAAAAATCATGTAACGAAGGAAATCGAACAAGCATATTTCTCCCCACACAAAATCTCCCCATACAAAAAGCGGGCAATGAAAACATCCACCACCCGTTATCATCAATCAAATACTTGCATTAAACAGCACGGAACGAAATTTCTGTTGGTATCTTCTCACCTTGCCAATACATCTGTGCTGAAATATTCGCGGCAATTTCGCGATAAATATCGGTAAATTCACTATCAGGATTACTGATAACGGTTGGCTGACCACGATCAAGATCTTCACGCAGTGAAATATGCAGCGGGATTTGTCCCAATAATTTACAGTGATATTTAGCCGCCAATTTTTCTGCCCCACCCGTTCCAAAAATAGGTTCCAGGTGACCACAGTTACCACAAATATGCGTACTCATATTTTCAATAATACCCAGTACAGGCACCTTCACTTTCTGGAACATGACGATGCCTTTCATTGCATCAATTAAGGCAATATCCTGAGGCGTTGTTACCACCAGTGCCCCCGTTACCGGGATGTTTTGTGACAAAGTGAGCTGAATATCACCGGTTCCCGGTGGCATATCGATAACCAGATAATCAAGATCCGGCCATAATGTATCTTGTAACATCTGCATCAATGCTTTACTAGCCATTGGGCCGCGCCATACCATTGCATTGTCATCTGTTACTAAATAACCAATCGAGTTAGTGGCAAGGCCATGAGTCATAATCGGCGCCATATGCTGCCCGTCCGGGGAAGTTGGGCGCTCTTTGGTGGTTCCCAACATACTCGGAACAGAAGGACCGTAGATATCTGCATCCAGAATACCGACTTTTGCCCCCTCCTGAGCCAATGCCAGCGCCAGGTTTACGGCAGTGCTGGATTTACCCACCCCACCTTTACCCGAGCTGACAGCCAAAATATTGCGGACACCATTAATTCCCGGCAAATCATTAGCGCGACGTAATGTGCTGATATCATGGATCAATTTCCACGCCACTGATTTTGCACCCGTTACCGCCTGTAATTTTTCCGTTGTCGCCGCTTTTAACGCCTTAAAACCGCTTTGCCAGACAAACGGCATCAGTAATTCAATGTGCAAGACACCATCAAGCATCGTGCAATGATGTAGGGCCTTCAATGTTGTCAAATCACGTTCCAGTGTCAGGTGTGTAAAAGTAGCAAGTATTTTTGTTACCTGAGATTTCAGCAGGTCAGGATTGGTCTGCTCGGGGGATTGTGAGTTCATCCCGGCTCCTTTAATGATTATCATTAGCTAAAAACCATCTCTCCATCATAACAGAACCCAATGCGTTCGGATAAAATTAGCGACAAAAACCCGCTGCCCGCTCACTGATTCAATTTTTATCCATTGACAGCCTCTAAAATATTCAGGTTCTAAAACGTATTGGATAAAACTCACTAATATTAAACCTTACCCTAGCGACAATTTTTTTGATCGGTTAACATCAAACTTCCTTTTTCACTTATTGGAAGTCAGATCCTTACTATGTCTCAAGTCGCAAAAAAATTATTGGTAACGTGCGCGTTGCCATATGCTAACGGTCCAATCCATCTCGGTCACATGCTGGAACATATCCAAGCAGATATTTGGGTCCGTTTTCAGCGAATGCGCGGCAAAGAGGTTCACTTTATCTGTGCCGATGACGCTCATGGAACACCAATCATGCTGAAAGCTCAGCAAATGGGTATTGCTCCTGAAGAGATGATCACAACGGTGAACCAAGAGCATCATCAGGATTTTACTGGCTTTTCAGTGAGCTATGATAACTATCACTCTACGCATAGCGAAGAGAACCAAACGTTATCAACCAAAATCTATCTCGAACTGAAAAAAAACGGTCATATTAAAAATCGTACTATTTCTCAGTTATATGATCCTGAGAAAAATATGTTTCTGCCGGATCGCTTTGTGAAAGGTAGCTGCCCGAAATGTAAGGCAGAAGATCAGTATGGCGATAACTGTGAAGTTTGCGGATCAACCTACAGCCCAACTGAGCTACTCAACCCTCGCTCTGCTGTCTCCGGCGCGACGCCAGAAATGCGTGAAACAGAACACTTCTTCTTCGATCTGCCCGCATTCAGTAACATGTTACAAGCCTGGACCCGCTCCGGCGCATTACAGGAACAAGTTGCTAACAAAATGCAGGAATGGTTTGAATCCGGTTTACAACAGTGGGATATCACCCGTGACGCCCCCTATTTCGGTTTTGAAATTCCTGATGCACCGGGAAAATATTTCTATGTCTGGCTGGATGCACCTATCGGCTATATGGGTTCTTTCCAAAACCTGTGTGATAAACGCGGAAATCTGAGTTTTGATGAGTTCTGGGCAAAAGATTCCACCGCCGATCTGTATCATTTTATCGGTAAAGACATTGTTTATTTCCACAGCCTGTTCTGGCCTGCCATGCTGGAAGGCAGCGGTTACCGTAAGCCAACCAACGTGTTTGTTCACGGCTATGTCACCGTCAACGGTGCGAAGATGTCCAAATCCCGTGGTACTTTTATTAAAGCCAGCACGTATTTGGATCATCTAGATGCAGACTGTTTGCGTTATTACTATGCAGCCAAACTCTCTGCTCGCATTGATGATATCGATCTAAATCTGGAAGATTTTGTTCAGCGTGTTAACAGCGATATCGTTAATAAAGTTGTTAACCTGGCCTCCCGTAATGCAGGCTTCATTAATAAACGCTTTAACGGCAAGCTGGCGGATAAACTGGCTGATCCGGCGCTTTACCAACAGTTTATTGATGGAGCAAAGGTGATTGCAGAAGAGTTTAATAACCGCGAATTCAGCAAAGCAATCCGTGAAATCATGGCACTGGCTGATTTGGCAAACCGTTATGTGGATGAGCAAGCGCCGTGGGTGGTGGCAAAAGAAGCAGGCCGTGATGCCGATCTTCAAGCTATCTGTTCAATGGGCATCAACCTGTTCCGCGTTTTGATGACTTTCCTGAAACCCGTTTTACCAAGTCTGGCAGAACGCGCAGAAGCTTTCTTAAATACAGAACTCACCTGGCGTGGTATTGAACAGCCGCTGCTGGATCATCAAGTTTCTACCTTTAAGGCCCTATTCAATCGCATTGATATGGATAAAGTGGACGCTATGGTTGTGGCATCTAAAGAGAGCATCAACACACCACAAAAAGTCAGCGGTCCACTGGTAGAAGATCCAATTCAGGACACCATTACCTTTGATGATTTTACCAAAGTTGATATGCGCGTCGCCCTTATTAAACAGGCTGATTTTGTCGAAGGCTCAGATAAGTTGCTGAAACTGATGCTGGATCTTGGTGGCGAAACTCGCCAGGTATTTTCGGGTATTCGCTCCAGTTATCCTGATCCAAAAGCACTGGAAGGCCGTTTAACCATTATGGTTGCTAATCTGGCACCACGCAAAATGCGCTTTGGTATTTCGGAAGGGATGGTTATGGCCGCCGGACCTGGCGGAAAAGATATCTTTTTACTCAGCCCTGACAGCGGCGCCCAACCCGGTATGCAAGTGAAATAATAGTTAATTTATTTCATTAATATTTTTACCCACGGGGATCAGTAATGGTCCCCGCTTTATTTTAATGTGAGCTTTGACATCCTTGTATCTTGGATTTATCCAGAGCATCACTTTCAACATGCCAGCGAGCAAGGCGTGAAAGTTGCCAGTAAATTAGAGTCTTCATTTCAAAATACTTGCTGCTTATCAGTAGGGACTATTACTGGGGCGACTGGTATCCAGCTTGTGTCTTAAGAATCGGTTTTCTGGGCAAACTTTTTCGTTAATTGTCGAACAAGGGCCGATAGAAGATAGATCTGCACCTGGATTTTTTAGCTGTTTTGTGTTGAACAAATCAACTACCGTACCTTGGTTTTGATCCTCTTTTATTGGTTAATTATATGTATATGTGACATGGAAAATTTCCATCTCCAGTATCCACTTTAGATTTTCTTCAATAAAAAGTAAGTTCAAAGTAGTTAATAAAATTATCACTAGTTATAGTGAGATAATTCAGTTAAATTATCATCGAATTTAGAATAGAATTGAAGTAAATCAATGTGTAGGAAAATTATTAGGAGGTTAGTATGGCCATACCGGCATATATATGGTTGCAAGATGATGGTGGTGCAGACATTAAGGGATCTGTCGATGTACAAAATCGCGAGGGTAGCATTGAAATCCTGAGTTTTAACCATAGTCTATATATTCCCACTGATAGTAGTACAGGAAAACTAACGGGTACCAGAGTACATGGTTCAATGAGTTTCGAAAAAGAATTTGATCGGGCATCTCCATACCTTTATAAAGCTGTTGCCACTGGACAGACGTTACAATCTGCCAATATCAAATGGTACAGAATAGACAATGCAGGTCAGGAAGAGGAGTATTTCCATATCCTTATGAGCGGAGTGAAAATTGTTTCAATTTCTCCAGTAATGCATAATATAAAAGATCCATCTTATCAACATCTTAATCATCTAGAATCCGTTGAAATCAGATACGAGAAAATTACGTGGAAATACCTTGACGGTAACATCATTTACTCTGATTCGTGGAAAGAGCGCTAAGAAATAACGCCGGAATATCCGGCATTTTACCGAAGTCTATTAAAGATCCGACTGGCGATTTTGTGTATAATTAGAGCTATCATTAAGAGTGCAAAGATGTCTATAAACAATTCAATCCAGCTATCCTCGTAATTTCCTCCTAACCAACCCAAATTTATCCTATTCAGGAAACGTTCTACCACACGATACACCTGATAAACAGCCAAGTTTAACGGAGTAATGAGCCGGAACGCTAGCAGTGCGATCAACAGGCATAGTAAATAACCAAAAAAGCTAAGAAACTTTACACGCACCAAAATTTGTATTCCCCGTAACATCAACTCTATCGTATGCCATCAATGAGCTGCCCGGTACTTTAAACTTATGGGTACGGAGCAGAGCGTTTCGTACGATATTAAAGTCAGAAACACGATAAAAGGTGATACATCCCCAAGACTCGCCGCTACCATTCGGACGCAATGGATGAAGACGAAATGCTCCGCGTCGAACACCGTTCACGAATATATAATCATTCATTGTCTGAAAACTATATAACCCAAACCATTGAGAATGATTAGTACCATGAATCATATCAAGAGCTGTGCCTCTGACTTGGTTCGCTATGCTACCAACCGGACGATCAACAATCCAATACTGACCTGGAGGAATTGCTGATTTCTCAATGTAAGAACATTCAGACTTGTTGACGTATGGATCTTGACCAGAGAAAACGTCAAATATACCAACGCCATAACAATGAAATTTAGCCTTTCGTCCATTATCGGACAGGTCGTTATAATTCATCCTACAAATTTGCATGGTTATTCCCATATAATATATCTGCGAGTTGTATTCCAACCCGCAATTGATTAAATTACTATTTTTTCCATAGCGTATGTTTTCGTATGGTTGGACTTCAACGCTATCATAAAGTTCACTTTTTTCTAGAAAACCTCATATTAAATCAAACCACACATTACCAATCTTGCTAATCATTTTATCGGGGCTGTAATCCAGAACCGCCGAAATTTCCGTCATCCTTTCGAAGGAAAAGATGGCACATTCCCAAGGTCACTTGTATGATAAGTACCTCACCAGAATTAGGAATTTTGTTATGTCGTTTCGTGAAGTACTGATTGTTGGTTGGCAGTACCTGAGAGCATTTGTTCTGATTTATTTATGTTTGCTGACAGGTAATGCCATTTCTTCCCTACTACCCATCATTATTCCCGGCAGTATTATCGGTATGTTGATCTTGTTCGTTTTATTAGCTTTCCAGCTAATTCCTGCTCATTGGGCAAAACCAGGCTGTAGCCTGTTACTAAAAAATATGACCTTGCTGTTTCTGCCTATTGGCGTAGGCGTAATGAATTATTACGATCAACTCAGCCAACAGATAATTCCGATTGTTTTTTCATGCCTGATCAGTACTGCAATTGTTATGATTATCGTTGCTTACAGTTCCCACTATGTTCATCATGAACGTCCAATTATAGGCTCCACATCAGAAATTAAGAGTAAACAACAGAAACAAGAGAAACAAGAGAAATAAAAATGTTAAGTCATATTTGGTGGTCACTACCATTAACATTGATTGTATTTTACACCGCAAGAAAACTTTCACTACGATGCAAAATTCCCATTCTGAACCCCTTATTGGTTTCTATCGCCGTCCTTATTCCAATATTATTAATAACCCACACGCCTTATGAACACTATTTTGCCGGCAGCCAAATTCTAAATGATCTACTCCAGCCCGCCGTAGTTGCGTTGGCATTTCCTCTATATGAGCAGATACACCAGATCCGAGCCCAATGGAAGTCCATTATTAGCATCTGTTTTATCGGTAGTATTGTCGCTATGGTGACAGGCACTGCTATTGCCTTGTGGATGGGCGCCACGCCTGAAATGGCCGCTTCGATATTGCCTAAATCTGTCACAACACCAATAGCAATGGCAGTAGCAGACGCCATTGGCGGTATTCCTGCAATCAGTGCTGCTTGTGTCATTTTTGTCGGCATTCTCGGCGCAATATTTGGTCATAACCTGTTTGATCTTTTACAGGTAAAAACCAAAGCATCCCGCGGCTTAGCAATGGGAACGGCATCACATGCTTTGGGTACCGCCCGCTGTGCAGAGGTCAATTTCGTTGAAGGCGCATACAGCTCATTGGCATTGATGACCTGCGGTATCATTACTTCACTAACAGCCCCTTTTGTATTCCCGGTGCTGCTATACCTATTTAGCTAGTATATCTGTTAGGAAATTTGATAATAATCGCTCGATTATCAACTTCAATTACATAATTCTCATCATCTATATGATATTTATCACATTACAAATCTCATCAGACAACTTAGAATGATCTCAAGTTAATTCGGAGATCACGCTATGCAAGCTCGTTTTCACCCTATATGGGTACAGCTGCCATCTAAACTACAGGATGCACTTTTACCTTACGCAGGAAACGATGACTTTCCTGCCATGCTCACTGCTGAACAGGCTAAATCTATTAAGAAAGCCTGCGGTTTTGACGATAACACCTTGGCTGTCGCCCTGTTGCCCCTCGCAACGGCATGTTCCCTGACACCAATATCACATTTTAATGTTGGTGCGATTGCCCGCGGTGAAAGCGGAAACCTCTATTTTGGCGCTAATATGGAATTTGCGGGCGTACCACTACAGCAAACGATTCATGCTGAACAATGTGCGATTACCCACGCTTGGTTATTAGGCGAGAAAAGACTGGCATCTGTTACTGTGAATTACTCTCCGTGCGGCCATTGCCGCCAATTTATGAATGAACTTAATAGTGGCACACAATTAGAGATTCATCTGCCAAAACAGGCACCTTCAACATTAGATCACTATCTGCCAGATTCTTTTGGTCCAAATGATCTGGGCATCACAACTTTGTTGATGGACCCGGTCAATCATGGCTATAAACTAGAAACGACGGATAAATTAGTACTAACGGCATTAGATGCAGCAAACCAGAGCTATGCCCCATACAGTAATTCCTACAGCGGTACCGCACTTCTGGGAAAAGATGGAAGAATTTATCCTGGGCGTTATGCAGAAAATGCCGCATTTAACCCAAGCTTGCCCCCATTACAAGCAGCGCTGATTCTGATGAACATTTCTGGTGGTGATTGCCTGGCTATCGAAAGAGCGGTGTTAGTTGAGGGAAAACACAGTGATTTATCCCAACGGAGTGCGACTCAATCTATACTTGCTGCGCTCGGTTGCAGCAAATTTGATTACTACACTTTCTAAGTTCAGTGGAAAATTCATTTTTCCCTCTATGCAGATAGAGGGTTTTCCGCTGTAAAAAATAATTACCGTAACATTTTATTATCTAACTCTGGATGTTATCTCTCATTTTTACTCATAATACCTCTAATTAAGTAACATTTACTGTACATATTTTTCCTATCTCTTAGGATCTGTAGCGACCTTTTATCCATTTAGTTCAAAGAGTAAGATTCATGGAACTGGAACACGAAAGTAAACGTCCACTATACATTCCCTATGCTGGCCCAATTCTGTTGGAATTCCCCCTGCTGAATAAAGGCAGCGCTTTTACTAAGGAAGAACGCAGCAACTTTAATCTTTACGGTTTATTACCGGAAGCGGTCGAAACCATCGAAGAACAAGTTGAACGTGCCTATCGGCAGTATCTTGATTTCAAAAATGATGCAGATAAGCACATTTACCTGCGAAATATTCAGGACACTAACGAAACCCTGTTCTACCGCCTGCTGGATGCGCATTTGAACGAAATGATGCCGATCATCTATACCCCAACCGTCGGTGAAGCTTGTGAGCACTTTTCCGATATTTACCGCCGTGCCCGTGGCCTGTTCATCTCATATCCAAACAAAGCACATATTGATGACATGCTGCAAAATGCGACCAAACAAAATGTAAAAGTCATCGTTGTTACCGATGGTGAACGTATCCTCGGTTTGGGTGACCAAGGCATTGGCGGAATGGGTATTCCTATCGGTAAGCTCTCCTTGTATACCTCCTGCGGTGGCATCAGCCCGGCTTATACACTGCCAGTCGTCCTGGATGTAGGCACCAACAACCCGCAACGCCTAAATGACCCGTTATATATGGGCTGGCGTCACCCGCGTATCACCGGTGAAGAATATGATGAATTCGTAGACAAATTTATTCAGGCTGTTAAACGACGCTGGCCAAATGTGTTGCTGCAATTTGAAGATTTCGCACAAAAAAATGCTATGCCTCTTCTTAATCGCTATCGCCACGAGATTTGTTGCTTTAATGATGATATTCAGGGAACTGCCGCCGTTACGTTAGGTAGCTTAATTGCCGCCAGTCGCGCGGCGGGCCGTCAATTGAAAGATCAAACGGTCATCTTCCTCGGCGCAGGTTCCGCTGGTTGCGGCATTGCAGAACAGATCGTCGCCCAGATGAAATCAGAAGGTTTAAGTGAAGAACAGGCTCGTGCCCGTATTTTCATGGTTGACCGTTTCGGTTTATTAACAGACAAACTGCCAAATCTATTGGATTTCCAGAACAAGCTGGTGCAGAAAAGCGACTCATTAGCTAAATGGGATGTAAACAGCGATTCAATCTCGCTGCTCGATGTTGTCCGTAATGCTAAACCGACAGTATTGATTGGTGTTTCAGGTCAGGCAGGTTTGTTTACAGAAGAGATCATCCGTGAGATGCATAAACATTGTGAACGTCCAATCGTCATGCCATTATCGAATCCAACTTCCCGTGTTGAAGCCCGTCCCGAAGATATCATCAACTGGACGGATGGTGCCGCCCTGGTTGCAACAGGTAGTCCATTTAATCCGGTAAAATATAAAGATCAGGAGTATCCAATAGCGCAATGTAACAATGCCTATATCTTCCCCGGCATTGGCTTGGGTGTCATTGCATCGGGGGCCAAACTGGTTACTGACGGTATGTTGATGGCAGCAAGCCGAACATTGGCGGATTGCTCACCCTTAGCCCAAGAGGGTCAAGGTCCGTTACTGCCACTTATCGATGATATTCAGGAAGTGTCACGCAAAATTGCTAAACAAGTCGCCAAAGAAGCACAAATACAGGGCGTTGCCACTGTGACCTCAGATGGAGCACTGGATGAAGCGATTGAACGCAACTTCTGGAAACCTGAATACCGCGTGTACAAACGGACTTCATTCTGATTTTTATCATTAAAAATACGTAAAAAGCTTGTTAGTTCTCTTTTACTATCAAGCTTTTTTCTTACAGAGAAAACTTGCTTCGAAATTTCAGGTAAAGTAGCCTTTAACAAATTCAGTCATTAATGTGTATAAGGCAAAAGCATGTGGAAGCGCCTGATAACTAGTCTGTTATTCATCATAGGGATGCTGATACTGACAGCTATTGCACTTGACCGCTGGATTAGTTGGAAAACAGCCCCCTATGTCTTTGATGATCTCAAACAACTTCCTGAACGTGAAGTGGGTATAGTACTTGGTACTGCTAAATATTACCTCTCTGGTGCGCCAAATCAGTACTATATGTACCGTATTCAGGGAGCCATTAATGCTTATAACAGCGACAAAATCAAATATTTGTTACTGAGTGGTGACAATGCTCAGCAAAGTTATAACGAACCCGTCACTATGCGCAGAGATTTGCTAAAAGCGGGTATTCCTGCTGCAAATATCGTACTGGATTTTGCTGGTTTCAGAACCCTTGACTCAATAGTCAGAACCCGGAAAGTTTTTAACACTAATGATTTCACAATTATCACCCAACGATTTCATTGCGAACGAGCCCTGTTTATCGCTATGCATATGGGAATTGATGCTCAGTGTTATGCGGTTTCCACACCCAAAAATATGATTACCGTTCGATTACGCGAAATCATTGCCCGCCTTGGTGCCCTGACTGATCTTTATATTCTGAAACGTGAACCTCGTTTCTTGGGCCCGTTGATCCCTATTCCTGCTCCGTATAAGGTACCAAAAGGTATGACTGATTACCCCGCCGTAACCCCTGAAGAATTACGGTCAATGGATAAAACCCAGTTTAAGCCGACCGGGCCAACACCGCCGTGATATCACGCCACCGCTGTTCTACTGGACCTTGCGGGTGACAACGTAACCACCAGCATGAAAAAAGAATATTCACTGCCCAAATGGGAAGAATAAATGCAAGCAATTCCAAACGGCTAAATTGACCAAAAAACCCAAGGTTATAAAACAGCAGGGTGCAGATTAAGGTTTGTAGCAAGTAATTACTCATCGCCATTCGCCCAACCTGATTGAGCCAGTAATTAATTCGCCAGCATGAAATGACCGGCCAGAAACCATATATTAAAGCCATATACCCCAGTGCCTGAAATGGCGTTACCAACTCAGCAAGGATATAACCGACAATACCAGACCAAAAGTAATCCCAATTATGGGTATATTGGAACACCACAGAGAATATCTGAACAGCAATACTGAGCGGTATCAGCACCAGAGCCACATTTCGATAATGGCTTACTGAAAATTCCCCTTTTAGCCAACCATTACGCATTAATCCAGCACCACATGACATAATACCGATAAGCTGCCAGCCATACTGAACAAACAGCATGACCATCATCAACATGATCTGATTGAAACGCTCTTTTGCTGCCAGCCATCCACCAGACGTTTTCCAATATGTTTCGTATAACATTTGGAATTCCGTCGATTGCCAAGAAACATTATTAGATTCGCCGCTGGAAAAAAAGCCGAGAATAAACAATAGCACTAATCCGATCAGATAAAAAATAGCGCCTTTCATAAATAACCGGTTACTGGCGCTATTTTGGCTAATCAATTGAAAGCTGAAAAAACCTGCCAAACTATAAGAGAGCAAAATATCGCCATCCCAGAGTAGGATGCCATGTCCCATTCCAATTAGAGCAAGTATGGTTAATCGTGGATAATTCCAGATTTTGCCCCTTGGTAATAGTAGCTCCAATGCCGCACCAAATAAGAAGGCCAAAATACACAGGAACTTTCCCTGAACAAAGACGCTAAGTACAGACCAGACAATCAAATCAGTTAAAGAAGCTGAACCATTATATGTCGGATTCAAATAAGCAGCGGATGGCAAAGCAAAACCGGAGATATTGAGTAGCAATATCCCCAGTATTGCCAAGCCACGAATGCTATCCAGTGAATTAATTCTCTGGCAAGCCATTCTTATATCCCAGTGTAAAAATTACACATGGCGAATTGTGCGTAAAAACTCTTGACGAGTATTTTGGCTAGATTTAAACAATCCCCCCAAGGAGGTTGTTGTCGTGGTACTGGTTGCATCACGGATGCCCCGTGCTTTCACACAGTAATGAACCGCATCAATCGATACGGCAACACTATTGGTACCAAGGAGTGTCTGTAATGCAATCAAGATCTGCTGGGTCAGACGCTCCTGAACCTGTGGACGTTGAGAAAAAAATTGCACAATACGGTTAATTTTAGACAACCCAATCACTTTATCTTTTGGAATATAGGCAACCGTCGCCTTGCCATCAATGGTCACGAAATGGTGTTCGCAGGTGCTGGTGAGTGTGATATCACGAACGGTCACCATTTCGTCCACTTTCATTTTATTTTCTATCAATGTGATTTTCGGGAAATTGCGATAGTCCAATCCTGAAAAAACCTCATCGACATACATTTTCGCAATACGACCTGGGGTTTCTGCCAAACTGTCATCACGCAAATCAAGATTCAACAGTTTCATAACTTCCGTCATATGCTCCTCAATCCGCGCTTTGCGCACTTCCGGCACCAATGCCTGACCACGCAAAGGCGTTTCAAGACCACGAGCTTCCAGCGCCGAATGCACAAGCTCAGCTTCTTTACTTAAGGATGACATTATTTTCTCCAAAGACATTACTTTCCATCATCTGGCGGGTAGTCAATTGATGTTCGAGTCATAAGTACCATCACTGAAACAATCACGACTAACAGGTAACTATTGCACACACTGTAAATGAGCACGTGGTGATTATCCAGTGATTGCTTTTCATAATTATACCCGTCATCTTTCAAGTTGCCTCTTTGTTGGCTGCACTCACTCACCCCGGTCACATAGTTTATCTATGCTCCCGGGGATTCGCTCCCTTGCCGTCGCGATGCATCTTGAAATCCATAAGGTATATATGAATTTTTTACACACGCACTTCTCTGGTCGGTTTATTCCTGTTACAAACCAACAACCCGGCAATGACCAAGGTAATCAATGCAACATATAATGCTGGCTCCAATCTCCCGGTTATTGCGGTAGAAACCGCTGACAACATCGGCCCAATAAGCTGCCCGACAGCATATCCGGTGGTTAATAACCCAGCCATATAACGGCTATGTTCTGGCGCTAATTCACGCCCATACTGAAACCCCATTTGCACCACACACATAAAACCACCACCAACCAACAAAGAGCTTAATGCCAGACTACCTATTCCCGGAATGATCTCAGCGATAAGAATGCCCACAGCCTGAATCCATAAAGTGATCGCAAGTCGGATTTGCGTTGTCAGCATATGGCGGGTCAGAATAGCAAAACCGATGCCGATGACTGCGGCACCACCAAATATTGGCCAGACAAACTGTGCAAACAAGCTGCCAGGGAAACGATCACTTGCCATTTGTGAAAGAAAAGTCGCAGGTAAAATATAACCAAAGCCGGCTAAGCTGTAGCCCCATACCAGCCGCTTAATTGCAGGTGTCAAAGTCAGTTTCTTCACCTCAGCCTGTGAACGGTGTAACTCACCACTACGGGGCAAATGCCGACTAATATAGATACTGCAAATCAGCGCCAAAATGCCATACAACATCCATGCTTCGGAAGCACTCACTTGCCATGCTTGAATACCGATAGCAAGGATACCAGTAACGAATATCCCGACTCCCGGCCCCGCAAATATGGCAGCACTCAACGCAGGACGATTCAATTTAGCCAACTGTTCATTGGCCCATGATGTTACTAGCACCAATGTCCAACCACTTGCCCAACCAATAAAAAAACGGGCGATACTGTGCAATATCGCCCCATACAATAGTGCAGAGAGCAATGTGATAATCACTGCTCCCCATAATCCGGCCCAAAGCCGATATTCAATCAAACGGCGCGCCCGCATTGCATCATAGGAGCCGGCCAGATATCCCAAATAGTTAAAAGCCGCAACAATACCGGCCCCAGTCAGACTAAACTGGAATTCTGCGATCATTAAAGGTACTTGAGGAGTGAAAGCAGTACGCCCAATTCCCATAGCGACGACTAGCGCCAAAAATCCACTCATTGCGATATGAAAAGCTAGGTAGCGGTGACTTTGTTGAGGAGACATTGAATTGTTCATAGCCATAAGATATTATTTTTTAATTTATTTCTCACAATCCAAAACAGAAATCAAATACAATACACACTTTTAATTAACAAAATTCCCAGAAAAACGTAAATTATTTCTACCCATAAATAAAAAATCAGTAAGCAATTAATTACAGTATCTGGAATGTCAGCATATATGAATTTTCTTACTCTGCGCCGCTTATTTATTTTTACCTCTAATAAGTTACCTCCACTAAGGCTAAATCGAGTTTTACAACACAACATTAGCTTAATTAGTCAGGCTTCCACACAATAATGCCAAAACGGTACTAACAAACCTGTCTATAAGAGATATGATTCATCATGTTATGTACAAATATTAATAAGGAGCATTGTTATGTATAAAGTATTTCAAGGTAAGACAGCCATTGTAACCGGTGGTGGAACCGGTATAGGACGGGCTATCAGTATTATGCTGGCGAAACAAGGTGCTGCGGTCGCAGTGATCTATTCACAAAGTGAACTTGAAGCGCGGGAAACAACAGAAGCCATTATCAAGGATGGGGGGCAAGCTATCGCGATAAAAGCGGATGTTGCCGACGAATCGGCTGTGCAGGCGATGATAAACACTGTCGTGGAAAAGTTTAGCGGGATCGACTATCTGGTAAATAACGCGGCGACAACCAGACAACTTCAATTTGAAGATCTTGATGCCATATCTAGCGATATTTGGGATACCATTATTGATGTTAATGTGAAAGGCACATTTCATTGTTGCCGGTATGCCGCACCTTATCTTAAAGCAAGAACAGGGAGTGCTATCGTGAATGTCGGTAGTATCGCCGGCGAAACAGGCCTAGGTTCTTGTATCCCCTATGCCACTTCCAAATCAGCGGTTCACGGACTAACAAGATCCTTAGCTCGGGCACTGGCTCCATCGGTCAGGGTTAACTGCGTAGCGCCAGGCGCCGTTGAAACCAGATGGTGGAAAGGGAAAGAAGAGAAAATGCATACGCTTTGCACTTATTTGCCCTTAGAAAGAATTTCAACGCCAGAAGATGTTGCAGAAATAACCTTAATGTTGTTAAAAGCAGAATCGATGACAGGACAAGTCATAACCGTTGACAGTGGTCAAACCTTATAATCTCTTGTCCGCTTTGTGACCTGGCTATGACAACAGCAGATTCCCTGACGCCAGGTTAATCGTGATGTTCTGCATATTTATCACATGTTGCGGCGCTTTGGACCACCGAGACCAATATCGCCGCATTTATGAAACATAGGATACTCATCAAAGCCAAATATCACTCACACATAGGATGATCTCTGCCATAATGCCTAATGAAAAACCTTATCTGGGAGCATCATTATGGATCACTGTCACACCTCTGGATTGATCTCTTTGCAGCAGGCGTTGGAAAAACTTGTGACGCAAGTTACACCACTGACTGACACAGAAACCGTCAACCTCCCGCAAACATCAGGACGCATTACTGCAACAAATATTATTTCTCCTATCAATGTGCCGCCTTTTGCTAACTCAGCAATGGATGGTTATGCCGTACGCTATACGGATTTAAATAGCTGTAAACCACTACCTCTGGCAGGAAAAGCACTAGCAGGCGCACCTTTTCAAGGAGAATGGCCGGTTGCAACTTGTATCCGCATTATGACTGGCGCACCTATTCCCACAGGCGCTGATACGGTCATTATGCAAGAACACGCAGAGATTACTGATGATGGCATTGTCTTCACTCAGCCAGCCAAGCAAGGCCAGAATATCCGTCTGGCCGGCGAAGATATTACTGAAGGTGCGGTGGTACTACCGGCAGGCAGCAAATTATCCACCGCTCAGTTACCGCTAATTGCATCTTTAGGCATCACCGACGTTGAAGTCGTTCGCAAATTAAAAGTCGCCATTTTCTCGACCGGTGATGAGCTACAAGCTATCGGTCACCCACTGAAGGAAGGCCAAATTTATGATACCAACCGTCTTGCCGTTCGACTCATGCTGGAAAAACTGGATTGCGATGTTATTGATTTAAGGGTTATTGCAGACAATCCCCAAGCTTTACGCCATGTTTTTGGTGAAGCAGATCAACAAGCTGATTTAGTTATCAGCAGTGGTGGTGTTTCTGTGGGTGAAGCAGACTACACCAAGCAGATACTGGATGAATTAGGCGAAATCTGTTTCTGGAAACTGGCAATTAAACCGGGTAAACCCTTCGCTTTTGGCAAACTAAAAAACGCCTGGTTCTGTGGTTTGCCCGGTAATCCAGTTTCAGCCGTTCTCACTTTCTATCAATTAGTTCAACCTTTAATCGCTCGTCTATCCGGTTTTACAGCATGGCAACCCCCTATGCGTATGCGCGCCAAGGTCACCACGCCATTGAAAAAGACGCCGGGGAGAATGGATTTCCAACGAGGTATTGCTTCGGTGAATGAACAAGGTCAATTAGAAGTCTGTACGACAGGGCATCAAGGCTCTCATATATTTAGTTCATTCAGTCAGGGGAACTGCTTCATTGTTCTGGAACGTGAACGTGGGCGGGTAGAAATTGGTGAAAATGTTGAAATCGAATTGTTCAATCACTTACTGAAAAATGAATAATGACCATTGAACTAACAGACACAGAAACCCTACGCTATAACCGTCAGATTGTTCTACGCGGGTTTGATTTTGACGGTCAGGAAAAATTGAAATCTTCGGCGATCCTGATAGTCGGTGCCGGTGGTTTAGGTTGCGCAGCATCCCAGTATTTGACCGCAGCAGGTGTGGGAACAATAACACTACTGGATTTTGATACTGTTTCTCTCTCGAACCTGCAACGGCAGATCCTGCATCGAGATGAACGTATCGGCATGGCTAAGGTGCATTCAGCCCAATTGACGCTCCGGGCAATAAACCCACATGTCACGATTAAAACCGTTAATGGATTACTGGAAGATCAGGCGCTAGATGAACTTATCAGCCAGAATGATGTTGTCTTAGATTGTACTGATAATGTGGCAATCCGCGAACAACTGAACCGCTTGTGTCTGACAAGGAAAACGCCTCTGGTTTCTGGTGCCGCTATTCGCATGGAAGGACAACTCACTACATTTACTTATCAGCCAAATGCCCCCTGCTACCGTTGCCTGAGCAGACTGTTTGGCGAAAACAATTTGACGTGCGTAGAAGCGGGAGTTATGGCGCCATTGGTCGGCACCATCGGTACATTACAAGCAATGGAAACCATCAAACTCCTTACTGGATACGGCAAAGTCAGCAGCGGAAAGGTTTTACTGTTTGATGCAATGACGATGCAATTTCGTGATATTAAATTACTTAAAGATCCCAATTGCGAGGTGTGCAACAGTTAATCTATTTACCGATAGAAATAACACGCAATAGAAATAACAAGCAATAGAAAGAACACGCCCCGGTTATCTCAACTAGGGCGATTTATGCCACAAGATTATTACTCAACAATTCCTTGGCTTCTCAAATACTCATCATAAGTACCTTTGAAATCAATGACTTTATCAGATTTAATTTCCATAACTCGGCTTGCCAATGAGCTAACAAACTCCCGATCATGAGAAACAAATATCAAAGTACCTTTATACAATTCAAGCGCGAGGTTCAGGGATTCAATGGATTCCATATCCAAGTGGTTTGTTGGTTCATCCATTATCAGAATATTTGGCTGTTGCATCATCAACTTACCAAATAGCATCCGCCCTTTTTCGCCACCCGATAATACTTTGACTTTTTTCTTAATGTCATCTTGGCTGAACAACAAACGGCCTAATACGCTACGAACAGCTTGTTCATCATCCCCTTCTCTCTTCCATTGACTCATCCAGTCAAAAACCGTCAGATCACAGTCAAAATCACTGGCATGATCCTGAGCATAATAACCAATGCTACTATTTTCAGACCATTTAACTGTGCCACTGGTTGGCTCTGTTTCACCAACGAGTGTTTTCAAGAAAGTTGTTTTACCAATACCGTTAGCACCAATAACAGCGAGTTTCTCACCAACTTCCAGCAAGAGATTAAGATTTTTAAACAGAGGATCATTGTCATAACCTTTAGTTAAACCTTCTATTTCCAGAGCATTACGGAATAATTTCTTATCCTGCTCAAAACGGATATAAGGATTCTGACGGCTGGATGCCTTAACTTCTCCCAACTGGATTTTATCAATCTGACGAGCACGGGAAGTCGCCTGTTTTGATTTGGAGGCATTAGCGCTGAAACGGCTGACAAAAGACTGTAACTCCGCAATCTGTGCTTTCTTCTTCGCATTATCCGCGAGCAGACGTTCACGGGCCTGAGTGGCGGCAACCATATATTCATCATAATTACCGGGGAACAGACGTAATTCACCGTAATCGAGATCGGCCATATGAGTACAAACCGTATTCAGGAAGTGGCGATCATGGGAAATAATGATCATAGTGCTATTTCGTTCATTCAGTATCTGCTCTAACCAACGAATCGTATCAATATCCAAGTTATTCGTCGGTTCATCCAATAACAGAACATCAGGATTAGAAAACAGCGCTTGAGCCAGCAATACCCGCAATTTCCAGCCTGGTGCCACTTCGCTCATCAAACCGTAATGCTGTTCTACTGGAATACCCACGCCTAGCAACAACTCTCCGGCTCGCGCTTCGGCACTATAACCATCCATCTCGCCATAAGCGACTTCCAGATCCGCAACGCGATAGCCATCCTCTTCACTCATTTCTGCCATTGCATAGATGCGGTCACGCTCCTGCTTTACCTGCCACAGTTCCGTGTGCCCCATAATCACGGTATCCAACACCGTGAACTCTTCAAAAGCAAACTGATCCTGACGCAGTTTACCAATACGCTCATTGGGATCGGTGCTGACATTGCCGACAGAGGGTGTCAGATCACCTCCCAGAATTTTCATAAAAGTGGATTTACCGGAACCATTAGCGCCAATCAGACCATAACGGTTACCGTTGCCAAACTTGACAGAAATGTTTTCAAACAGGGGCTTACTGCCAAATTGCATGGTGATGTTGTTTGTACTTAACACTGCATTCGCTCTTACATTTAGAAACAAAAGGAAAATCGGAAAAATCGATAGCGGCGCATTATGCCACAATAGTGTTAAGAGATCGCGGAGAGTTTTGAGCGTTATTCGAGCTAATTAACTTATATCGTACTGCAAATTCATTCACTAAAACAGTGTTAAAATTTTAGGAGCAGCCCCGGCATCCCAAGGCGCTCCTCCAACTCAAAGGCTTGCTTGCAAGATCTGACGGCTAATATCTAAAAATAGACTGCTTTGATTTTTTACTTTTAATAAAATAGTAACAAGCTTTCTATTGGTACTCTAAATGACAAAACGATACTGTGATTTAATTTGATGCGGAATGTGCTTTCAAATCAGGCACAAAGAAGAAAATAAGAGAAATCAATATTGGCACATTGCAAATAAACATATTAGGGATTAATGACATTACGTTCACAATAATTTCCTTTTTTACAATTTTTTCATCAAGGATGTAATAGTCCCTATAGTGAATATAATTTCATCTCATTATCCAAATATTTGTTAATCAATAAATCAATAAACTTCCTAGCAAAAATAAAGGCTTATCAAATTAATACGTTTATCGCTATTCAAAATAAATACAATCTATACCCGTCATCTTTCAAGTTGCCTCTTTGTTGGCTGCACTCACTCACCCCGGTCACATAGTTATCTATGCTCCCGGGGATTCGCTCCCTTGCCGTCGCGATCCATCTTGAAATCCATTGGGTATATTGCTAAGTTATACTCATTCAATATTACAACGCATTAACATCTCATCAATATAATGATGAATTAATGTTCAAAAAATAATAAATTATTATTCTCCCGTCATAAAATTGGCGTTCTATTTTTATTTGCCATTATAGCCGTTTTATATATTAGTTATTAAAAAACATAGACATATTTTATCATCTATATCTACGTTTTTAAGTACGAAAATATAATTAACCGGTTGTTATTTTATAATAAAACACAAAGAGCAAAAAAATTGACTTTTATCTGAGAGAAAAGGTATCTTAAAAAACATCGAGACAAAATAAATCTTTTTATCTACACCAATGAATAGATAGTTTGCTTTTAATTTTAATCTTTTAAAATATTAAAATTATCAAAAATAGTAATAAAATGGTGATAACGATAAATAAAAAGACTCAGATATAAAAATTGATTTTTAGGAAACATAAAGAAAAGGAATTCTAATAGGAAGTAAAATAAGCTATCAAATATAGCGAAGAAGGTTGGTTCCACCCCAAGTTATTTTATATAACCATAATAGGCTAAATTAAAATCTTGGAATTTATTAATCATATTTTTAACATCAATCACAAGAGGTAATACTATGTCAGAGATCGAAGCAATCTCCTTAAAAGCACCAATCAGCGTTATTGCAAAAGTAACTAACAAATCAATATATAAACTTAAACTTATTCAGGATTCTATTCGTCTGGATCAAGGTGAGTGGACCACTCTTCCTCCTCAAGTCATTAATAGAAGCAATGATAACACGCCTGGAAAAGCGATTTGGAGAAGTGATTCAAACAGCCTGTTAGGTGGTGTTGCAGGGCGCTGTACCTATGTATTTGTAGATAGTAAAGGCGAAATCTATAGTATCTATGTTACATGGAGTAACCCTTTGATTGGCAGCAGCAGCTACTCAATCTCAACCGATTATTTAGGTGATGATTTACATTTATCCTATACAGCAGATGGCGGTAATAATCCAATAGTAGAATATATGATTGTAAGCTAATATTTAATCATTAGTATTAACAACCATTCCTGTGAGAAGATATTTTAATTAATATCTATACAACAGGAATGGTTTATTTATTTTGATAACTAATATAGTTATACCCTATGGATTTCAAGTGGCCTCTTTGTTGGCTGCACTCGCTCACCCCGGTCACATAGTTACCTATGCTCCCGGGGATTCACTCCCTTGCCGTCGCGATGCATCTTAAAATCCATAGGGTATATGAAATCAAGAATTAACCAGATTGTAGTAAATACCTTCATCACTTGTAATCCCTAAATTATCAACATATTAAAATACAATGTAAATTTATACAGAATTATATACCAATAATGAAATTTAATTTCACTATAACCATATAATATGGTCTAATAAATGAAAAATATTTCGCTAAAATTATATTCTCTAAACCTATTGAGTTATCTGCATTTCACTGCGAAGATTGTCGGCCAAATCACTTGATTTTAATTTGAGGTTTTGCCCGGATGTCTCCTTCCAAGCTCCAAAAGAGTACCTTTCCATTAATACCTGTAATACTGTTACTGCTTGCCATGACATCAATTCAGGGTGGTGCTTCTCTTGCCAAAACGCTGTTTCCGGTCATCGATGCACCGGGTGTTACCGCACTGCGCCTAGGTCTTGGAACTATCATTCTGTTTATTATTTTTAAACCCTGGCGCTTGCGTTTTAGCCGAAAATCCATCATGCCACTGCTTACCTATGGTATTGCTCTTGGCGCGATGAATTATACATTCTATATGGCACTGACAACTATTCCTTTAGGTATTGCCGTGGCTCTTGAATTCACCGGCCCATTGGCTGTAGCTATGTTTTCATCACGCCGACCAATAGATTTTCTTTGGGTGGCATTGGTTATCGCCGGCTTAGCTTTCCTACTACCCATTGGCAATAATAATATTAATAGTTTAGATCCTATAGGGATTATTTATGCACTCAGCGCAGGTGTTTGCTGGGCACTGTATATTATTTTCGGCCAACGCGCCGGTGCAGGCCATGGAGCCGCAACGGTGTCTATTGGTTCATTTATCGCTGCTATGATATTTTTCCCTGTCGGTTTGATACAAACGGGGCCAGAATTATTATTTGATATGTCAATTCTCCCTCTGGCACTGGCAATTGCAATTCTGTCTACTGCATTCCCATATACACTGGAAATGATTGCTCTAACCCGTTTACCTGCACAAACATTTGGTACTCTAATGAGCCTTGAACCCGCGCTGGGTGCGCTATCTGGTATTGCGTTTCTGAATGAACATTTAACTATAACGCAATGGCTGGCGCTGTTCTGTATTATTTTTGCCTCCATCGGATCTACATCAACAATAAAAAGAAAGCCTAAAATCACCGAAATCGATTAATCATTTTATTTAATCGAAATAAAATAGAAGCCGGAGGAATAAAGTCATTCTCCGGTTTTTTCATGAATAAAAAACTCATTCATGTCAAAATTACTCAACAGATTTACCTGATAAATTATTATATTTTTTAATATTAATCTAAAAATTTTATGGTCAATATTTTCCTATAAAAATTAACTATTGATTTAATAGGAATAAACTATATGATTTAAGACTAATATCGAGTTACATTCATCTCATCAATGAAAAACTCATTATTAACATCAAGGTAAAATTATTATGGAGACTGCCAAATTAGTCAAAACAAAGACATCCACACTACTTTATATACCCTATGGATTTCAAGATGCATCGCGACGGCAAGGGAGAGAATCCTCGGGAGCATAGATAACTATGTGACCGGGGTGAGCGAGTGCAGCCAACAAAGAGGCAACTTGAAAGATGACGGGTATACTCGTAATGATGTCGATGATGTCGATGATGTCGATGATGACATTAAGCAGGAAACAATTGAAATTCTAAACCACATGGTGATCCAATTTATTGATCTTTCGCTGCTTACCAAACAAGCACATTGAAGCAAGCGTTGAGCAGTAAAATACATCATAAGATGTCCTCCACACAGACAAATTTCGCCATATCCTTTAAAAATCAGTACAAATTGTCTATAATCCACACTTATTTTCAGAAATAACTTGAGGAAATAACAAAATGGACACCGAAGTAAAAGACAGCAATGGCACCTTACTTAATGATGGCGATTCTGTACAGGTCATCAAAGATCTAAAAGTAAAAGGCACATCAGCAACGTTAAAACGCGGCACTTTGATTAAAAATATCCGTCTTACCCATCGTGACGATGAAATCGAATGTAACGCAGATAAAATCAGAGGGTTAGTATTAAAAACCTGTTTTCTGAAAAAAGTAGGATAAATCGCCTTTTCTATCGATTTTATTTACTAAATTAGCCGAAAACCCTCTCCATGAAGAGGGTATCGCAAAAGGCCGGCATTTTTTGCTAAGTGAAAATAAGCCCACAGAGATATTGCCTGTGGTAGATTCACATAAATAAGTGCAACATCGTTAATCTGGAAGTAAACATGTTCGTATTCCCTTAAATAATTTATTTAAATTAACTTATATACCCTATGGATTTCAAGATGGATCGCGGCGGCAAGGGAGCGAATCCCCGGGAGCATAGATAACTATGTGACCGGGGTGAGCGAGTGCAGCCAACAAAGAGGCAACTTGAAAGATGACGGGTATATTATATCTTTGCCATATCAGCAAAAGACTTCTGCATTTATTGCTCTTTTTTATTGCAATTTATCTCATGATAATAAAACCTTTCTCAATCAAATATTACATGAGGTTTATTATGTCTGTTCCTGCATTTGGATTAGGTACTTTTCGTCTGAAAGATGATGTTGTTATTACATCAGTAAAAAATGCTCTTGAATTGAGATATCGTGCGATTGATACAGCACAGATTTATGAGAATGAAACCGCGGTAGGGCAAGCCATAGAAGAAAGCGGTGTAGCCCGTGAAGATATCTATATCACGACAAAAATCTGGACAGAAAATTTAAGTAAAGAAAAACTGATACCAAGTCTTAAAGAGAGACTTGGCGTATGTTTAGATTCCATAAGTTCAGTTTCAGCGGCTGCTATTTCTTGTAGTACATGCTAAACTCGGCGGAAATAACGCTTACCTTCTTCGGTTAAGCTAAGCTGACGTGTTGTGCGATTGAGCAGACTCACACCCAGTTTCTTTTCAAGTTTTTTTATAGAACGGCTCACAGCGGAATTTGCTAATTGCAGATGTTCCGCCGCACGACTGAAACTCCCGCTTTCCACTACTGACACGAAAATTGTTAACTCTTCTGAATTTGCCTTCATTATTGCCTTCCTTGCAAAAGAGTATTCATGTCCCCAATTTCTGTCTCTGAAAGAACTTCCGGCTGCTCAATAGGGAAAATGGGCAGCGCTTGCAATAATCTTGGGCCATACCTTTTGCTCAGTAAGCGCCTGTCATAAATCACCACATCACCATAACATTCATGGCTACGAATAAGTCTTCCTACTTGCTGAATCAGGCTAAAAGAAGCACTTGGTAAACTCTGCACTTCAAAAGGATAACGTTTAAGTGATTTCAACCATTCGCCTTCAGTAATAATGACTGGATTATTCACTGGCGGAAATGAGATTTTTTGAATGTGAACTTGGGACAGATAATCCCCCTTTAAATCCAGCCCTTCCGCAAAAGATTGCAATCCAATCAAAACACTACACTGCCCTTCATTGATACGCTGACAATGTGTTTCCACTAACCGATAACGTGGCTGATCCCCTTGCACAAGTAACATCAGACGTAAATCCGTTACATAAGAGAGAAAGATATCCATCGCCCTCTGACTGCTGAACAAAACCAACATGCCTTTATGTTGCTGCCTCAGCAATTGAGCTCTGAAATAACACGCCATCTCTTGCAAATGAGCGGTTTCATTGTGCAGTGTCGGCTCCCATGACATTTTGGGAATAACCAGTTTACCCTGCCGTACATGATCAAAAGGTGATGACAATGCGACAAAACGGTCGCCTGCTTTTTCAGTCAACCCAGTCAACTCCTGAATACGGGAAAAACTATTCAGAGAACGAAGCGTTGCCGATGTCACAACCACATGAGGAATGCTACGCCAAAGCAGTTGATTAAGCTGTTCGCTGACTCTGATACCGGCACAATGGAAATAGAGGTGTGACTGATTTTTCTCATCACGGCGTCTAAGCCATTTTGATACCGGCGCACTGGATGACTCTTCCAACGCCGCTAAACGCCACAGCTTAGTCATATTTTCAAAATATCCAAGCGTACGGCTAGTATGCAAAATAGACCGATGCAATCTGACAATATCCTGTTTAGCCGTCCGCTCAGTCAAATCATTCAGTATCGCTTCTGCCAAACCCCGTAAACCGTCGGTCAATTTAAATAGCTGTTGGCAGCAAAGTAGCAAGTTATCCGGTAATTTACCCATCTCAAACAGATACTCATCTAGTTCATTCTTTTCAGATAAAAACGCCTGAGTGATAATTGCGAGCTCTCTAAAGCATTCCCGTAGTTTTTCACTGTGTTCATTAAGGCGACTGGCATTAGCTAAGCGTGGTGGCTTTGCCGGATGGAATTGCACCAGATATTGCTCAACATGACGAACAAAAGTATCTAATTGACCATTAAGTTGAAACAGAGTGATTTCCCCCTCCACTTCCAGAGAATCCCTGGCAACATCCGGTATATGGTGGCCTTCGTCGAGTACCAATAACAAATTTTTAGCATCAGGGAGTACCGATTCACTCTCCAATGCCGCCATCACTAACGCATGGTTAGCAACCACCACATCGACATTTTCTATCTCACGGCGAGCAATAAAAAATGGGCAACGATGATAATACTGACAGTTACGTCCCAAACAATTTACTTTATCCGTACTCACTTTCCCCCACAAAGCATCGGACAAAGCCAATTTATGGTGATCACGCAACCCATCCCAGGCAAAAGTTGTGTAATCACTACGCAACCGACCACACAATTCCCTCTCTTCACTACTGGCAAGCTCTGTTTTGTCCTCAACCAAAAACATAAGATCGATCTGCTCACTCTCGGTTGCACAGATAGCGTCAAGATTGCGTGGGCAAACATAACGACCACGACCAAAAGCCCCGGTAAATTTCAGATCGGGAATAATTTTACGCAACAGAGGAAGGTCTTTACTGTAAATCTGATCTTGCAAAGCGACATTCGCCGTACTCACGACCAATGGCTTACTTTCCGCTCTGCTGATAGCAATCCCAGGTAGCAGATAAGAAAGGGTTTTGCCGATTCCCGTTGGCGCCTCAATAACCAAATGACGACCTTCCTGATCCGCAAGCGTTTTTGCAACTTCGGCAATCATCTGCCGCTGCGGAACACGAGAAATAAAACCATTAATATGTTGAGGTAATATCTTATACCACTGACTTATCTGATTTTTTATTGAATTGGAAAGTGCCATTGGATTCTCTGCCATACAACCGGAGCGCTATTGTCCCACAGAGCAAAAATGAAATCAGCTTTATGTCGAGGCGACAATCAACTCGTTTGTTAAATTGGTGAGCACCTTGCCAGCTATTCAGAACGCTATATACTGCCTATTTTCTACAACACCTGAGAACAATAATGAAAAAGCTCCTTATCATTTTCATCGCTATCTTTGCATTTGGTTCAATTGGCGGCGTATTCTTGGCGGGCCTTAATATGTACACCCGCTCAACCACACCGGTAGAATCACTAACCAGTCAACAACCAGAAACCACCACAGCGCCGGTACAACAACAATAACGGGCTGTAACACGTAGTGCCTATCCCAATAGGACTATTTTATCTTCGTATCAAGTGAGGGACCCCATGAATAACGCATACTTTGTCACTCCACAATGGCTAAAAGATCATCTTGATGATAAGAATCTCGTCATCCTTGATGCAACCGCCCCACCACCACCTCAACAAATTGATTGCCATCAACTTTGGCTGGATACCCATATTCCCGGCGCCCAATTTTTTGATTTAGACAAAATTGCCAATCATCAAAGTGGATTACCTCACATGCTGCCCGATCCGCAAACTTTTAGTCAGGCTGTTGGCGCAATGGGGATCAGTAAAAATCATTTAGTCGTGATTTATGACCAAGGCAATATGTTCTCTGCCCCTCGTGCATGGTGGACATTTAAAATATTCGGTAGCCACAACGTCCGTATTCTTGATGGCGGTTTACAAGGCTGGCAACAGGCAGGATTGCCAACAGAATCAGGTGAAGTGAAACGCAATCCTCAAATCTTTAGTGCCGATTTTGATGCCGACAAAGTGAAATCACTGGAACAAATTCTGGATGCGCTAAATGATCAACAAATCCAAATTGTCGATGCCAGAGCAACAGACCGCTTTCAAGCTAAAGCGCCAGAACCGCGCCCCGGATTAAGAATGGGCCATATTCCTGGCAGTAAAAACGTTCCGTGGACGATGTTGATAGAGAATGGTCACTTTAAATCAGGAACTGAAATTACCGATATTTTCCATCAGCAAGGCATCGATTTAAACAAACCGGTTATCACCAGTTGTGGATCGGGTATGACTGCTGCCGTTTTAGTATTGGGTTTAGATATCATCGGCAAGAAAGATGTTTATTTATATGATGGATCATGGGCTGAATGGGGAGCAGACAATACCCTGCCACTTGAGAAATAATTAAATACCATAGGGCATATTCACTTTATGCCCTTTAATTATTTAATATAAACAAATATACCCGTCATCTTTCAAATTGCCTCTTTGTTGGCTGCACTCACTCACCCCGGTCACATAGTTATCTATGCTCCCAGGGATTCGCTCCCTTGCCGTCGCGATCCATCTTGAAATCCATAGGGTATAGATATATTTTTCAGTAATCAAATAGCATCCAATCAAATAAGTTCCATATCGTTATATTTCATAACCCTATCTATTCATTTCTCAATAAAGATTATTATTTATCAATCATAGTTATATGAAATAATCAAACCAACATATTTTCAAATTTAAATATTATTATTATCAACTTAAAATTCAACTCTGTTTTTTATTTAGAAATAAGATTAAGATATTATTCCAATAGGGATTATCTTTAGAGGAAATACATAAGGAGACCAGCACTAAGATGGGT
>NZ_JAJAFZ010000025.1:0-61759 GCF_025384895.1 Photorhabdus kayaii | reverse complement strand
TAACGCTGTAAGTAACCCGACTCAGATACTGTAATTTAAATCATTTTTTTGGGGTTTTATACCAATTTTCCACAATCAATTATTTGATTTTTTATGAGAAAATCTATTTACCGATTGAAAACGTTATTAAAGCCAGTCCCTTTAAGAAAACAGATTAACTGATTAATCCATTCATATTGTTATTTATTTTCCCTGATTATATAAGCATTAACATATTCAAGTTTTTTCACTGATGGCTTTATGATTGGCAGGGTTTAAACTGTTATTAAAACACATTGTTTTAACATCGGATTTTAAGCGGTATAAAATTTTAATCGGTATTTTTACCACTTTCGACGTATGCTTTCTATACCCTATGGATTTCAAAATGCATCGCGACAGTAAGGGAGTGAATCCCCGGGAGCATAGATAACTATGTGATCGGGGTCCTGTGGAACGTGGAATATCCACTCATTACCCATCTTCAGACGAGGGGATCTCATCGATAATAAGATATTGGCTGATACCAATGGGCAAAAATTTTCTACAACGGACAGTACTATCCAGTCCTGTTACTCCAGAAAATATCTGGGTAAAGGCCGAGGGCTCTCTATGATATGGTTTACAGCAACAAAAGTGCTGGAAGAGCATGTGAAACAATATTTTTGGAACGATGAATAGTCCTGACTTGTAATTTTCGAGGACTTTTACACTGGATACAAAAATAGTATTCAATGGTGATAATAAAAATATATTTATATCACTCTCGTTCTAAACGGTTTATATGAATATAAATTTTAATTAAAATTAAATCCATATATATGTTAGTTAACTGCATTTGATATATAAATATTTTTTATATATCAAATTAAATTAAATAATTTACTTACTGATAAAAGATAGTTATCACCCGATAACTAAAAGAAATTGGAAAAAATATATTTTACGAAATACTATATTAAGAATGGTTTAATAGTTATGAAATGGAATTATTCGAATTTACATAATGAGAAATAAGTGAGAAATGCAATGATGCTATAAAAAATAAACTGGTAGAAATCTATAAACATGTTTGTTATTGAGTTTCACATAGATGTGAATCAGGGAATTATTAAATCAAAGATTTATTTACTTATTATATTAGTAAAAGATAAAAGGAAAGCCTATGTCTTTAGTAAAATACCTAGCAGTTAGTCCATCTAGCTATATACTTCATTCTGCCTATATACCGTCATCGAAACCAGAAACCCAACGCGCGATTTTAGCTGCCAGTTTGTCTGATGGAAAATCAATTATAAATAATGATTTGCGTTGTTCAGAAACAGCCACAATGAAGGAAGCATGTCGTAGTATTGGAGCAAAAATTATTGAAGAGCCTAGTCGATTAATTATATATGGTACTGGTGGCAAAATTATACCTAGTAATAATGTTATTGATGCTATCGGTTCGGGATTAGTCTTTCGTGTAATAACTGCTTTAGCTTGCCATAGCGATACACCGTCTGTGATTTCTGGTGATGCTACTCTCAGAGCACGTGTCATGAAGCCTTTATTGAATGCACTTGCTGATTTAGGGGGAAATATCTCCAGTGTTCATATGAACGGAAAAGCACCTTTTATAAATTGGGGGGGATATATTGGTGGTGAGTGTGAAATCGAAGGAAATATTAGTTCTCAATTTATTACAGCAATTCTTTTCACCGCTCCCCTTGCTAAAAAAAGTACTACAATAAAAATCAAAGGAGAGATCTTATCATTATCATATATTCAGCAGACACTAGAGGTTCTTACTATAGCTGGCATCAAATTCCAGCATAATGAAAACTTTTCCAAAATTACGGTATTTCCTGGTGAATATCATCCTAATGAATATACAATAACGGGTGATTATACTTCGTGTTCTTACTTGGTTGCCGCAGAAACTTTATTTCCATGTGACCTTAAACTAAAAAATATCAACAGCAAAAGCTTGCAAGGTGAGCAGGCTATTCTGACATTTATTGAAGAAATGGGATTGGATGTTATTAGAAATGATCAGGAAAACGAAATTAGGTTGATTAATAGAAAAGGTTCATTAACTGGATGTTATGAATTTGATGTCAGTAATTGCCCTAATATTGTACCTACGCTGGCTTCAATAGGAATGTATGTCGATGGTTGTTTCAGAGTTACTGGCGGATCTATTACCCGCCTTCACAAATCGCCAAGAATAAAAGCAATGGTACAAGAATTACAAAAGTTGGGTGTCAACATTCAGCCTTTGATTATAAATGGTGTTTATGATGGTTTTGAAATTCATGGAACATCATCCTATTCAGGAGATTGCAGGCTTTCCAGTTGGGGGGATCATCGTATTTTTATGTCCTTATTTGTCGCATCATTACGTTGCCAACAAGCCAATTTTATTGATGGTTATGAAGATGTTCATTGTTCATTCCCATCTTTCTTTAAAGAGTTTGAGCAACTTGGTATTACGTTCAAAGAAATGATTTTCCAATCAGAATCGGTTTATTAATTTAGATAAGGTTATCAATATGAATTTCAAGGAAAAAATGCAGGAAATGGGCTATGTTGTAATACCTGAAGCAATAGAAAAAGAAGAAATTGAAATTATCAGGAATTTTTATAAAGAAACATCAAACATAAATAATCTTTCTACTCTTTTGCCAACAGATATATTAAAAAACACTGAAGTATTTCATGCTATTTTGAATGATAAATCAGTTACAGTTATCAAGGAAATTTTTGGAAAATCTTTTTCTTTATTTCCTAATTTTACTATTCGGGAGAGTGTTTATATTCCTTGGCACAATGATGCGTATTTTTTATCGGATGAGGTAATCAACCTATATGCACCATTACAATTTATGCAATGTGCTATATATTTGCAGGATAATGATCCTGAGTATGGAGGAGGAATAACATTAATTCCTTTTTCTCATCGACTGAATCAAACCACTGTGAAGAAAATGCTAAATACTCCGCAAGCATACGAAAAAGTGATCATGAGTAAGGCTGGTGATCTTATTCTTTGGGATAATAGAATAACTCACAGAAGTACTTATCCTGATAAAGCGCCTGATAACACAAAATTAGCGTTACAGTGGACAGTTTCTGCATCAAAGCAACATAATGAACTATACCTACAATATCTTCGGGATCGAGCACAACATAGTATGCATGTTTCCGATTATTTACCCAAAAGCCCAAAACCTTATTTTGCAGATATGCCTAATGTTCGATACCCGGACTCATTTCATCAAGATTCATTAAAAATAATGAAAACACAAAATATACACTTTATAGGGCTATGAACGATGACATATTTAGATCATAAGCAGAAAGAAAGTGGAGCATCTTATATATTGAGGCAACTACGCCAGTTAGGTGCGTCTCATCTCTTTATGGTGCCAGGCAAGCTTATAAATGCATTCATGAAATGTTACCCGAAAGATAATGATTCAGTATTAGATGTTTTTCCTGCTCCAGTAGTTACCGCCTGTGAAACGGGGGCTGCTTATATGGCAGAAGGATATGCCCGTGTCTCTGACAATTTTGGTATATGTCTGGTCATTGGTGGTCCAGGTGTTACGAATACTCTGACAGGTATAGCTTCTGCCTATACAGATAATTTCCCTGTTTTACTTTTAGCTGGGCAAATTTCATCGACAATGGAAATGCACAATGTTTTACAGGACAGTACCCAATCTGGGATTAATCAACAAGTGATTTTTTCTCCAGTAACTCGCGCAACATTTGAAGTTAAAGCGGGTCAATCAATTAGTCGGTTTCTGAGAGAATCACTCAGGGCAATGAAAGGAATTGAAAGAGGTCCAGTGTATCTGGGAGTAAGTAAGGAAATTTTAAATGAATATGATGGAAATCGCCTCGATATTAGTTCAACTGTTTCTGATTCCTGGAAAAATCGCCCAGTAGATATTAATAAAATATGTTCGCCTGAACTTGGACAATTCATAAGTAAAAATCATAATTGCATTATTCTCGCGGGGTTACGCAGTAAAACATCTGAAACTGCTGATATGTTGTTAGCATTTGCAGAAAAGTATCATTTTCCAGTAGCAACAACACTTAGTGGTAAAGGGATATTTCCAGAGGATCATCCTCTGTCGCTCGGTATTTATGGTTATTCAGGTAGCCCCAGAGCTATTGAAGCATTTAAAGATCCGGGATTGGAGGGCATTATTTTATTGGGGGTAGATACAACCCAATGGAGCACAATGCTCTGGTCTCCAGAATTGCAACTTTCTGGTAGAACTATTCAGGTTGATACAAATCCTGAATATCTTGGTAAATACCTTGATATTACTTGTGGGGTTACTGCAAATAGCAGTGCTTTTCTGGATACTCTTGGCGAGTATTACCATAATACGCTCATAGCTGGATGCCTAACACGGGAAAAATGGATAAAAGACCTCAGTACCGTTCCCAAATATTTTCCTATTGATTTTAGTGCAACAGGTGATGCAGAAAGACACCCCGCATCCTATATCAATATTCTCCAAGAACATTTCCCAGAAAATGGAATTGTCAGTGTAGACTCTGGTGCGCATCGTTCATTCTTTGGTCATTATTGGGTCGCCCGCAGACCTGAAGCATACTTATCCGCTACTACACTCGGGCCTATGGGCTGGAGTATTCCAGCCGGAATAGGCGCTAGCTTCGCAGCACCGGACAGGAAATGTATGGTAATCACAGGTGATGGTTGTATGTTAATGCAGGGAATGGAGTTAGCCACTGCATCAAAATACCATCGTAATATACTTTTTATTGTCTTCAACAATGCTTCTTATGCCGCAAGCTACTTTAATAATAAAGATAACAGAGCGGATCTGACGAAAATTCCTAATTATGATTGGTGTCAACTGGCTAAGGGATTAGGGGTAAATAGCTTTTGCGTGAATTCTCCTGAACAATTACAGGAATGCCTAGCCGGGATTATGCAGCAAAACGCCCCTTTTTTGATTGAAATCAAATGTGATAGTCAACACGCTACGCCAAATAAGGAATACAACGGACGCATAAAAACACTCCCTCTTGTATGAAAGGAGCAATGGCATGAGATCAAAACTCATTATCATCAACTCGTGCGTTATCTTAGTACTCGGATTGTTTTCTATAGACCTCTATAATCCAGCACTTCCCATTATAAAAATAGCGCTCGCAATAACAGACAATCAGGCACAGAGCTTGGTTGTTTATTATCTCCTTGGTTTTGCAGTATCTCAGATTTTTTATGGCCCACTTTCTGATAAATACGGGCGTATTCCTGTAATCATATTTTCCTTATTATTTTCTGCTGTTGGTAACTATCTAACTTCTACCGCAGAATCATTTCACACACTTTCATTATTCAGACTCCTGACGGGAATTGGTGCAGGTGGATGCCCAGTTATTAGTAGAGCAATACTCAGCGATACTTTTAGGGATAAGACGGAATTATCAAAATCACTGGCAATTTTTTCTATGGCATCACAAGTTTCTCCTGCTTTTGCCCCCATTATTGGGGGATATATCACAGAGTATCTGCCGTGGAAATTTAATTTTATCGCGTTAGCCATCATGATGTTATTAGGTGCGATTTTTGTCAAAATGACACTGCCGGAAACATCTCCGATGAGATCAAGTCGCAATGGTAGACTGGCTGGTTTTCGAATTTTATTATCAGATGTTAATTTTGTTGTATACAGTGTTGTCTCTGCTGTCTTATTTGCCATTACCATTGGTTATTTTACTGCCAGTCCTTTCGTATTCCAGACCCAATTTGGGTTATCGTCATCACAGAACGGATATTTGTTTATAATCTATTCCGCTGGAATTGTAATAGGTTCATTGTTAACAAAAAAAGGATTATCACACGCTACACCTGAATACATTCTTAAAATATCTTTGCCATTATTACTGTCATTCACGGTAATAGCGCTCATTTTTATTCACTTCACTCAGATATTATCAATTGGCTTCATCATTATTTATAGTTTAGCAATAGGGTTGGGATGTGGGCTATCTTCCCCTTTATTACTCGGGATAAGTTTACATGGTCATCCTGAATTATCAGGAACGGGTAGCGCTTTGCAGGGGGCACTCAAAATGGCCGGAGCCGCTATTGTATTATGGTTTTTCTCCAGTGGTCATACAACGACTGCGACTGGCTTGATGTGGGGACTTTTTGCTCTTGCTCTGATTTGTTTCATTTTAATAGCTTGTACCCAGTATTGGGTGTCTGAAACAGAAAACTGATGTTTGTAGAACTATTCTTATATGGAGAGAATATGGATCTTAAAATAACGGGGCGTTGGGCTGTTATATGTGCAGCCAGCGAAGGTCTGGGCTTTGCTTGCGCAGCGGCGTTAGTTGCAGAAGGTGTAAATGTTGTTATTAACGCACGACGAACTGAACAATTGGAAATGGCAGCGCTACAGTTGCAAGAGATAAATTCAGCCGTGTCGATAAGATGGATATCGGGTGATATAACTCAACCGGAAACACAAGAGGCAGTGTTAACAGCTTCACCTATGGTGGATATCCTTATCACAAATGCAGGAGGGCCGCCAACAGGTCATTTTTCTGAATGGAGTCATGATATATGGTATCAGGCAATTAACACCAATATGCTTACACCAATAACTCTGATCCAAGCAGTGATCAATAAAATGGCTGACCGTAGTTTTGGACGCATCATTAATATTACTTCTGGTACAGTTAAAGCACCTCAAAATGAGTTGGGATTATCAAATGGAGCACGAGGTGGGCTAACAACTTTCGTTAGTGGTTTGGCAAAATCTCATTTATTGATGAGAAATAATGTCACTATAAATAATCTATTACCCGGAGCATTCGAGACTCAGCGCTTGAGACAAACATTTAAACAAAAAGCATTAAGATATGGTGATTCACCGGAAAATATGGCAATGCAACGTAGCCAGAAAATTCCCGCAGGAAGATTTGGAATTCCAGAAGAATTTGGAGCCTGTTGTGCATTTTTATGTAGTACCCATGCCGGTTATATAACAGGACAAAATATTCTTATCGACGGAGGCGCTTATCCCGGTGTCTTTTAGCCAAATGATGTCGTGAGTTTTCAGAACAGTGAACGTGAAATTGTGACAGGCACCTTGATGTGCCTGAACAAAAAATCAGTCACAGTTCATACTGAAAATGGCATTCACTGGAATTAATCGGTATAAAATTTTAATCGGTATTTTTACCACTTTCGATGTCTGCTTTCTGTTAAGTTTAATCATACCCGCTATTCATTTTTACTGATCATAATAATCACTTATCTGTTTAATCATTCATTCTTTTTTATCCATTATTTCCCAACGCGCACTAATACTGACCGGCAATCTTGAGTGGTTTTAATAAGTCGTTACCCTTTATGTTTTTTCGGATAATCAACTCATTTTTCAGATTTTAAATCCTACTAAATTAACCATTTTACCTAATTTTTTATTGCGTTATTTTTATAGCTTTTCTCGTAAAATAACAACGAAAAAGCATCTGAATATCCTCCTGTTAGTTATATAAAATCTTTAATAGCTCCGTATTATCACTTTTAAAGTGTTGTATCAGGTTAAGTAAACGTAAAATAATCGGAGGATAACATTGCCGATAAATGTATTAAATATGACAGAGAGTCAGCCGTTTTTAGCCACTCTGTATTTTTTAAATCTGGCATTAATGAATGCACCTGTTTTTTTTCAATCCTTAACTAATCACCGATAAAAAGCATTTTCAATTGTCCAGAAGTGAAAATGCAAGTAAAAAGATAAGCTGAACCATGTTAAAAAGATGATATACCCGTCATCTTTCAAGTTGCCTCTTTGTTGGCTGCACTCGCTCACCCCGGTCACATAGTTATCTATGCTCCCGGGGATTCACTCCCTTGCCGCCGCGATGCATCTTGAAATCCATAGGGTATAAGCTGAATCTGGAACCGGTAAATAATTCTATTTTCCACCTCGTATTTAACGATGCCATTTTCATTAAATTGATACTTTCCATTAAACTGATACTTAGGTTTTTTCAATTTTACTTTAATAATTCTATATTCATTTTTCTACACTTAAAAAACAGAGAGAGTAAATGGTGTGTTAATGACATTAAAATTAAAGCATATTTCTTTAATCATTTTTAATGCTGTTAATCTGGTTAACCTAAAATCTTATCCGCTTTCTTTAACGATTATCTCTGATTTTCCGTAAACTTCTTACAGCCCTGTAAAATAAACTTAAAATCTGCTTTTCCTGTTTTTTTCTCTTCCAATGCTAATATAGCATCGAATTTTTATCCGCAGAAAAAGAATCTTAACCACTTCTTTTTACCTTTGATGATTAAAGTTTTTACCTGTTTTTTCATAATACGTTTACCATTTCTTTCCCGATTTTAAAACCACACTGATAGACAAAAACAGCTTTTCTTAACACCTGCTTTATCAGGAAAAGGAAATCCCACTTTTACAACTATTTTGAAAATAGTCAAAGCGCTTGGATTAAGATTTGAGTTACAATCTACTAACGTTAATATTTAAATCTAAGCTTTAACATATTGGTCACCTTTAAATCTTCAATGATAATCATGGTGTGGTTTTTTCTGATTGTCATGATGACTTTATGCAGGTCGTCGCAGCAAATATTAGCAACACGGGTATACAGAAAACTGCGCCTTATAATCTTCCCCTGAAAGACAAAGTTTTAAGGCGCACCCTGATAATAGAAAGCAATAAATTTTTCCCCAGCAACCAAAACAAAATCGAAAAGAGACAACGATATTACGACTGATTAATCCGCAGTAACCAGTTCCAATATTTGCTGCCTGACATGCTCGAAAATGAGTTCGCCAATCTCCGCACTCGAACCGGATGTTTTAGAAAGAACGCCTCTCGTTGAAAATTCTTTTTTAATCGGCACTTGATAGATCCCAGCACGTGGAGGTTTATCGTGATCAGGTCGCTCAGCTCTCACTAAATCCGGGCGTAAATGCAACATTAAACTCGTTTCTGTTAACCCTGCATGCTCAGCATGCCAACCGGGAAAATCAATTAAATGTTCACGCGTCCAGTCATCAGACACCAAACTCCACCAGCTAAATACGATAACGGAACGATCGTTAAAATGTCCCTCCGCCCGTAATGCGTCTACCGCTTCGAAAATAAAACCTTCATTCTCAAAATGACCATTAATGATCACCAGTTGCTTAAAGGGTAATGAGCACAAGCTCTTAATTGTTTGGCTGATATAAGCAGTAAATGTTGATCCGTCTAGGTAAATCGTGCCAGGAAATTCAAGTCCACCCCCACTTTGTGGCAATGATCTGGCAGACACTGGCTGTACCGGCAAGGTGAATCCATTAATATCCTCCGCCAACACGCGGGCAAAGGCTTCTGGGATCACTGAATCCACATTCAACGGCAGATGAGGCCCATGCTGCTCAATCCCGCCAATCGGCCATATCAATGTCTTACCTTCAACCGCGGCTAAGACCTGCTCACTGGTCAGTTCCGCAAATTCTCTAATTTTATTATTATTCATAATGTTATCCTTTTTCCTCATACTTTTTCTGACGTCATGACTTGCGTATATTCATGAACAATGCGCTGCAATGTTTTATACATATGCCGATGAAGCGCGGTGTAAACCTGCACCGTATTCGCCCCTGCCAGTAGGTATTCATGAACATCATTGCCATCCTGTACGCCTCCCGACCCAAGTATTGGAATCGTCACCCCTCGCTTACGCAGGTTATAAATAGCGGCAAGCACCATTGGTTTGATCCCTGGCCCAGAGTATCCGCAAACCCCATTAAGCAGCGCTTCGCCATTCGCTGTGTCGAATGCAATGCCTGAAATGGTATCGCTCAACGTTATCGCATCAGCCCCCCCTTCTACCGCAGCTTGAACACGCCCATACAAATTATCGCCAAGCGAGAGTTTGACCGCAAAAGGGGTGTCCGTTCGCTCTTCCACCGCTTTGGTGTAGTTGAATACTCGTTCTGGTGTATCTTCCGTGAAGTCGTCCGCATGCAAGCATGAAATGCCTAACTCCAAAGGGGCATCGGTCACTTCCGAGATACGAACAGCCAATGAACCTAACGCCTCAGGTGATTCAGCGTGGATAGAAACTATCACCGGAAGTTGTTCTTCCTTAAATTCACGGAGAAGCATTAACCAATATTCAACGGTTTTCTTCGAATACGTCGTATTGTTCAGCATCCCTGTACTGAACAAATAGGTCTTTTCTGTATGCAATTTTTCTGAGCGCGGGTAAATCGTTTTTGTCACGACTGCCCCTGCGCCGTGAGCGATAAACTGGCGAATATTTTTAGCTTGATCAGAAAGTAGACCCGACCCAACAATAATTGGGTTTTTTATCTTCATTCCTAAAACATCATAGGTTGATTCAATAACTCGATTTTCCATCGTAACTCCACAAATTACCCATTCAAGCAAACTCGCTATTAACCCGCCTTTCAATTCAATAGAAAGTCAATGGAAAGGCGGTATATCCTCAAAAAGATGATCAATAGCTATTCAACTGCAAAATTCCTGAAAATCTCGCCAATCTGTCCCGGATTTTGACGAAAATCGTGAATATCCAATTTCGACAAATTGCAAATATGCTCTAATCCCTTTAACAAATGACTACCACCATTCACAATCGGTAGTTGAGTGATTAATAAGACGGGCCGTTTCAGAGCAGAGGCCCAACCAAGTTCAATATGTGTACCGTCAGTACGCAGTAATTCATCACCTTGATGAACCGGAAGAATGGGCATGAAAAAATCACACTGCCGCATCCATTGGAAATCCCGTTTCGATACCATATCTGGCGTATAACTGGGTGTATCAATGCCAAATTTCTCAGTCAAATGCGCCGAAAATACATTACCATTCAGTGCCTTAACCGTGTTAATCGCCAGTTGGATCGTCGTTCTCAACTCCTCATGAAAACCGTTATCACAAATTGCAAATTGAATCGGCCCACCAATGAAAACACTTTTATTTGCCAACGGCATAACGTTCCCCTTAATTTTCATTACTCAACAGACTATGAGCCGTCGTTTCAGAGCATCGAACTCGGCACAGCCAGAAGATAGGATGCTTAATAATTCAATAAGTTATCACTCACAACAGGCCAGTTTGTTCTAGCTATATCGAGGAAGCAGGTTGTTTTCCTCAAGTTCATCTAAGCTATCTACAAATGCCAAATAAACTTTTTCCAGATGAGTGTCATCATGTGCATCGGATATAAACCAGCAACGCCATTCCCAGATATAAACCCCTCTCATCAACAGGTTGTAGTAAAGCAAATCCATGTTGTCGCGATGTATTAATCTAAAAAATGAGGAAAACGATCTTGCCTCGATAGGAACCCGACGGCTTAAGAACAGTTGGTTCAAACGTGAAACAAATGATTCAGTACGCTGAGTCAGTACTTTGGTAAAAGTTTCCCCTCGCCTCTTGATCTCCTGCAAAGTGGCTTTCGCTGCGGTCATGCAAAGCGGATGTTGAAAATAGGTCCCACCAAAGAATGTCGGCTCCGCTGCGGGGAAACTATCATCGTTGAAATTCCAGTTTCCACCATCAATCGAATCAAGCATATTCTTCCTACCCGTAATGACGCCCAGAGGCATTCCACCACCTATCGTTTTGCCATAGGTCACAATATCCGCTTCAATGCCGAATAACCCCTGGACACCCGCTGGATGAACTCTGAAACCTGTCACGATTTCGTCAAATATCAGCAGAATATCTAACTCCCTGGTCACTTGACGCAAACGTCGCAAATAATCTGGATTGCTAAGCCCTGGGTCACGCGTGGGTATAGGTTCTACCAGCACCGCGGCGATATCGGTTCTATTGGTTTTGAGAAACTCAATGGCCTCATTGGAGCCAAACCCAAACACCGAAACATCAGCAACCATATTTTCAGGTATACCCACCGAAATGGGTTTTGTCGCATTAACTTCATCATATTCACCAGCTCTAGCCAGTACGGCATCCCAATGTCCGTGGTAACTGCTAGAAAAGAGCACAATATGATTACGGCGAGTAAGCGTTCGTGCTGCCCGAACCGCATTCATCACCGCTTCCGTTCCACTATTGACGAAAGCAACGCGATCCATGCCGGTAATCTCTTTGATAAGTTCAGCCACTTCTAAACCTATCTCATGCCGAGTTCCCAAACCAAAACTGTTGTCTATTTGCTGAGTGAGCGCTTTAACTACAAAGGGTGGGCTATGGCCAAACAAATGCGCACCGAACCCCATCGTCATATCAATGTAATCATTACCATCAATATCCTTGACAACAGGGCCGGCAAACTTGGTGCAGACAATCGGGTAAAGTAGCTCTTTTATGGAGGGTTTAAAGCCAATTCCAGAACGGCTATCTGCAATATTTTTACGTACCGCTACCGAATGAATTTTTGATTTAATCGTTCGCTCGTTATATTTAGATATGAATGAAGCCAGATACTTTTTTCTCTCCTCAGATTCAATCGATGATGCACTTCTTGACATCCATTGGAAAAGGCGTTCTTTCTTAACCGGTGGAATATTGGGTGTATCGGATTGTTCAGACCTTTTTTCTTGATCAGCCAAGGCGGGTTGAGTGACCGAATGGTTATCTGCCGTAACCTTATTTTTATCCGCCATCAAGATATATTCACTGAGTTGACGAACCGTTTGTAATTCTGCGAAAAATTGCCGCACTGAAAGTTTTATACCAAATCGTTTATGGATGGGCTCCAATGCTTCGAATAACAAGAGTGATTCCGCACCCAATTCAACCAACGGTATTTCTAGTTCTATCTCTTCTTTCGGTAAACCAAATGTTTCTGCAAAAATAGCGATTATTTCTCTCTGAATAATTTCAATATCACTCATATCAACCTCACTTTCCTCAAAATGAAGACGATCTCTACCGGTTTTACTGTTGCAAGCCATATGCACAGCCACTAGTGAACCTGAGCAAAAAGTGCCTACGCTGACAGCAGGCCCTAAACAGTTGAGTTTATACGCCATACGCGTTGCCAAAGCATCTACAGAACTTCCACCAAACATCAGCATGGCGTCAGCAGAAGAGGGGGCAGCGTCGGTACATCGGCTTGCCAGGTACTCCGACGAGAACCGATAAAAACTGAACAGAGCCCTGCATCTGCCCCGCTGGAATAACCGCTAAGTTCCAGCGCCTTATGGCAAACCTCCAGACAAATCCGTTGCTGAGGGTCCATGACCCCCACCCTCTGGCTAAGCCAGCCTCATTACGGAGAGGGCAAAGTTTGTGCTTGGTGTTACTCCATCAATCAACGGCTTATCAGAAATAGCGTTTCAACTTTTCAACCAATCAACAATGATCATGATCCAGAGAAAGGCTGTGCTCTACTTATGCAACTATAAAAGATGAAGAATGACAGGTATGCTATTGATACATAAATTAAAATTTCTATTCATATAATTGCCCTAACTGAACACGCATAATCTTCACCTTTCCATTGCAAGCCCTACGATTAAAACGTTGTGCAGACTCCACACTCTTCTGCATGCAAACGAGTCGGATAACACAGCGTTTACTTTTGACTACCAGAGAAAGCGAACATGCAGAGTAAAAAAACGGGAATTAATAGCCCGGCTACCCCGCATGGAATGATAATTAGCGTCATTTACTCAGAGACTAAAAACACAGTGACGATTTTAAAAGTAGCAATAAAAAAAGAAACCTCCACGAATCAATCCAAATATTTGAGCTAAGCCAAAATAATTAATATATTATTACTATTAAATAAGTAATCTGATTAACGTCTTGCTTTAACCATACCCTCACTTTCCGGCTTTTATGAATGCCATAGTTATCTAAAATCAATGTTATGTGACTGCTCCCCGCCGTAAAACGGGTGTCGCACAGCGAGGGAAAACCCGTACCGGCTGGTTTTATGGCTTTAAACTTCATCTGGTTATCAATGATTGTGGTGAACTTTTGGCAGTTAAGTTGACCTAAGGAAATAAAGATGAGCGTCATCCTGTCAAAACGCTGGTACAAGGGTTAACAGGGATGGCTTTACTGGCGCTTCCATGCCGTCATTGCAGAGTATTGAGGCGTAAATACTTGCCTGTTGCAATGCGAGTGATTGTCATGCTTTTCACTTCCCCGTTAATTTCACGATGCAGCCGGGCTTCTACCGGCGGTAATTTCGGGATTTTTTTGCCACTGCCAGCAAAGGCTTCAGGTCTTTACGCGGGTTTATGTTGACGTAAACGTGTTATTGTCAAAATAACCTCCAATCAATGTGCAACTTATCTCACATATTGATTATTATCACATAGTTTCACAAAATCACACCCCGCTCGTCGAACTGGATTAACCCAATTACAAAAATATAAAATTATATTAAAACGTTTAATAGGGTGAACCTCATGATGGAAAAAGAACAATAACGTTTATCAGATTACAGATTAAAAACATAGGCGCTCCATTAATACCATATTTTAAAAAGAGACAACGTGACTAAAAACGGTTTTATTTTCTGGCATGTTTAATGCGCTTATCTGTCACAATGCTAACCCTCTGTCTATTTTACATTTATCTAACCGACCTGAAAATTTAAAAGCACTAATATAAAGAGATTAAAGCTTTATAGAAAAGATCGATTTAAATCAATAAATTAACTTTTCAGATAAATAGTAAATCGCATTTAATCGAAAGCTATTAAACATTAAAAGAAAATTGAAAAAATCAGCGAGAAAAAGAATATAATCTAAAATAGGTTCATATTAAAGTGTTTTCTTGCCGTTATTTTACAAAGAAACCATAAAAAATAGTAAAACGATTAATTTAGCCGGATTTAAACCCTAAAAAATAAGGAATTATCTGAAAGAACATAAAGGGCTATCTTTATATCATCAGACTATTTAATCACTGATTTATGAAGATAAACCATGATGATTAAACTTGAAAAAAAAGCGTTTCTGCCCGAAAAAAAGGTAAATAAAAAGGTGATTTTAATACCGAATACCTTTTTTAAAGCTCATAGGCTTTTATTTACCTGTTCGAGTTAATAGTTTCACTTATTAACGATGGTTGGGATAACAGAATTTAAAGCATTTATTTATCATTTTCACACTTATATTTATTCCCGTCTTGTCAGGTTAAATCACTTGTGAGTGTGTGGCTTTTTTCCATTACTCAGTTTGAAACCTTTAAGTAACTTGAACCTATGGGCGTTGCGCTTATCCAACTTTTTGCTATTATGTAACCAATTTGGATTTTTTTTACGCAACGATGTTATACTCAAATCGGAAACTCCGTCCGTTAAATACCGATGTGACGACTTTTGATTTTAAGAATATTAAAGGAAACTTCACGATGACACATAAAAGACACAGCCCCTCTTGGGAAGGCTATATGGGAGATTTTCTAAGAGGTAATGTTGGGATTAATCACTTAAATCCCCAATATCAATTCTTTGATGCTATTGGTTTTGAGAAACAGTTAAACGAGAATACAACGTATATTGCGTTACTATCCTTAGAGGAAGCGAAAGATGTTTTAGAGGATATTGATTCTCCAAAAGCAAAAAGCCCATTTATGAAGAAAATGTTTTCGGTTGCCGATCCTATATCACCCTATGCAGGTAATATACGTGATGCTTTCGACTTTATAAATGTAGTAGGAGAATTTAAAAAATTAGGGATTAAAGCCACAGAGTATGTTGGCAAAAATGGGCAAAGATATATTAAAATTTCAGGTCATGCGGGGCTTAGAAAAATCATCACCGCTTCAAGATACAGTGCTTCTAACATGAAGATTATATACCCTATGGATTTCAAGATGCATCGCGACGGCAAGGGAGTGAATCCCCGGGAGCATAGAGAACTATGTGACCGGGGTGAGCGAGTGCAGCCAACAAAGAGGCAACTTGAAAGACGACGGGTATATCTATGGGGATAGGGCAACAGGGAACAGATAGTGGCATAGTTAAGGGAGTTAAATTCAATATCTTATTCTCCGCAGCTTATCGAGCGGTTGAATACATCTTTAAGGATGAATACACACTGGCTGATTTCTTAGGAAATATTTCAGTAGATATGGCAAAAGCAGCAGTGGCAGCCTTTACTTCTTGGGTTATTGGGGCTGTTCTCTCAGCTTTCTTTGTGGCTGGTGGTAGTGTAATTGCTGTGGCTGGTATTATGCTTGCTGTTGGTATTGCAACGGCATCTATACTTGATTCTATAGATAAAAAATTCAAAATTAGTGAAGCTGTTATTAATTTGATCAAAAAAGAAATAGAAAGAAAACCAAAAACGCCAGAAGCTAATTTCAATCAATTTCTTCATAACTGGGGGAATTATGGTAAATAAAAAAAAGATTATGCATATCATTGGCGCTTTTGCTATTTTTACTTTAGCGCTATCAGGTTTATTTTTAACTGGGGGAAACTTAGTTTCTTTAATTAAAATGGAAGATAAAATAACATTCTCAGGTCCTGTTTTTATAATGTTCTTTTCTTTTCCTCTGCTTTCATATAGCATGATTTTTGTTATTTTTTTTAATATAACAGGCCGTTGCCCAAAATATCACGATAATTTTATTAACTTTTTTGGGATGATAACTGTCATCTCATTTTTTTCGAGTTTTCCCCTATCTTTCTATGTAGATTACAAATTAAAAAGCGAGAATTATTTGGTATGTGAAAGAATATCCTGGGCGTCACCTAATACCTATGTAAAAGATATTAAGCTATGTGATTAATATTATCTTATTTAATTTATTCATAACTGGGGTAACTTTGGCATCTATTTTTCGCAAGGATTTATTAAACTAACCCCTGTCGATTAAATAGTTTTAAAAGGTACAATTAAATAATCTGAATTTCATATTTATATGAATTCAGGTTGCTCACTTTATTTTAAATCCTATATTAACGGAGTGTGCATTTAAAAAACCCTTCACAGTAAACCGCTTAATGTGAAGGGAATTTTATCAAACTAGCATCTCTACTTTTTATTTACTTTATCTCAAACTACGCGAAATCCCCCTACTAAAAATTCGCTTTGCTCTCAATTAGCATTCAAGAAGGAGTATTACGCAGACTTGTTAAACTCAGATAATCCGATGTTTCTCTAATTGAACCTGCCGCGCCGCTTCACGCGCCATACGTTTCTTACGGGCATCACAAGGTTCTGGACAATCACATACTTTCTCTACGCCAATACTGCTTAAACCACCGCAGCTCCCTTGTATACTCTTACGTTTAATCATATAGCCCAACGACATTCCCGCAAAAGCCAGCAGGAAAAAAACGAAGGCGGCAATAAATATTTTTAGCACTTCCTTCCCCTTCTCATTGATTTTTCTGTAGGTATGGCTCAAAGGCTTTACTATAACGCTCTTCAAAACCATTTTTCGTTTTTATAATCATAAAAACCGGGATATTCAGATTTTCTGCAATTTTCATCCCTTTTTCCGGCCCTAAAACATTCAGTCCAGTCGAAAGCCCATCAGCATTCATACAAGCTGGAGCAATCACTGTAATAGAAACTAAATTATGAGAAATAGGGCTCCCCGTTTTTGGATCAATTGTATGTGAATAGCGCACACCATCTTGTTCAAAGTAATTACGGTAATCACCAGAAGTCGCTATCGACATATTCCCAGGCATTATCACTTCCTGAGCATTTTGTGCCATGCCAGTGTCAGATGGCTTTTCAATCGCAATCCGCCACGGCAGATCTTTACCACTATGGCCTGATGTACGGACTTCACCGCCAATATCAACCATATAATCTTTGATATTCTGCGATTCCAGATATTCAGCAACAACATCTACGCCATAACCTTTAGCGATAGATGATAAATCGATATACAGTTCTGGAACGGTTTTAATCAGGTTATTACCTTCTACCACCAGTTTATCAATCCCAGTCCATTCACGGCGTTTTTCCAGTTCGCTTGCAGAAGGTGCTTTCGTCACGTGCCCCTCAGGACCAAATCCCCATAAATTAACCAATGGGCCAACCGTTACATCCAACGCGCCATCCGTCAATTTATTAATGTAGATCGCTTCTTTAACCACTTTGGCTGTCGCGGCTGATACCGGGAATGGCCGATCAATTTGACGGCTTTGATTAAAACGACTCAATTCAGAATCAGGGCGATATGTCGACATCTGGTCGTTAACCTCTTCCAGCAAACGATCTATCTCTTTTTGCAGAGCTTCTGGCGAAGGCGCCGACGAACCCGTGACAAATTTAATGGAATAGTAAGTCCCCATTGTTTGCCCATGAATATTTTTCTGCTCCAGACCATCGCATGCCGCCAGCAGCAGTACTGCAAATATTAACGCTATCCAGCTACTTATCTTTTTACGCACAGTTAATTACTCTTTCCAAATTGTTAGCGCCCACAAAATTGTGGGCGCCAGTCATAAAAATCAAACTATTTATGGCCTATCAGCCACCGAAATCATCCAACATGATGTTTTCATCCTCGACACCAAGATCTTTCAACATCTTGATCACCGCAGCATTCATAACCGGAGGCCCACACATGTAAAACTCACAATCTTCTGGAGCCGGATGATCCCTCAAATAATTCTCATACAGAACATTATGGATAAAGCCGGTGTGACCATCCCAGTTATCTTCTGGCAGTGCATCAGATAGGGCTACATTCCAGGTAAAGTTTTCATTTTCAGCCGCCAGTTGATCGAAATCCTCTGTATAGAACATTTCACGTTTAGAACGGGCGCCATACCAGAAGCTAATCTTACGTTTGGAATTCAATCGCTTAAGCTGATCAAAGATATGAGAACGCATTGGCGCCATACCTGCGCCACCACCGATGAAGATCATTTCCGCATCAGTATTTTTCGCGAAAAATTCACCGAATGGACCAGAAATAGTCACTTTATCACCGGGCTTTAGTGACCAAATATAAGAAGACATAATTCCCGGCGGCGCTTCTGAATTTTTTGGCGGCGGCGTCGCAATACGAACGTTAAGCATGATAATTCCGCGTTCTTCTGGATAGTTTGCCATTGAGTAAGCACGAACTGTTGGCTCTTTCACCTCAGAAACAAAACGGAACAAATTAAATTTATCCCAATCCTCACGGTATTCTTTCGGCACATCATAATCCTCGTAACGAGCAATATGTGGCTGCGCTTCAATCTGGATATAACCACCTGCACGGAAAGGCACAACTTCCCCATCAGGGATCTTCAATTTTAGCTCTTTAATGAAAGTGGCTTTGTTATCGTTGGAGATAACTTCACATTCCCATTTCTTAACACCGAATATCTCTTCCGGTAACTTAATTTTCAGGTCCTGTTTTACATTGACCTGACAAGCCAGACGGCAACCCTCTTTCGCTTCACGTTTACTAATGTGAGAAAGTTCTGTTGGCAGAATGTCGCCACCGCCATCTTTAATCTTTACGCGACACTGACCACAAGAGCCACCACCACCACAAGCAGAAGAGACAAAAATCCCCTGGCTTGACAACATATTTAGCAATTTATCACCGGCAGGAGCGGTAAAGCTCTTTTCCGGATCACCATTAACTTCAACCCTAATATCCCCAGTGTTAACTAACTTTGATTTTGCGAACAAAATCAGCGCCGTCAGTACCAACACAATTAGGGTAAACATCACTACGCCTAAAATTATTATATCCATGAACGCTTCTCGCCCTTATAACTGCACACCAGAGAAGGACATAAAACCCAATGCCATCAAACCCGTAGTGACAAAGGTGATCCCCAATCCTTTCAGCCCTGCCGGAACATCAGCATATTTCATTTTTTCACGGATAGAAGCTAGCAGAACAATCGCCAACATCCAGCCTATACCTGAGCCAAAACCATATACAACGGATTCCGAAAAACTATAATCACGCTGCGCCATGAAAGAGACACCACCAAAAATTGCACAGTTAACGGTAATCAGTGGTAAAAAAATGCCGAGCGCGTTATAGAGTGAAGGGAAATAACGATCAAGGATCATTTCAAGAATCTGAACTAATGCAGCAATCACGCCAATAAAAGTAATAAAGTTTAGGAAACTGAGATCAACCCCTTCAACCAATGCACCGTCACGCAATACCAAGTTATACACCAGGTTGTTGGCAGGAACAGAGATCCCCAAAACCACCGTGACGGCAATACCCAGACCAAACGCCGTTGTGACGTTTTTCGATACGGCCAAAAAAGTGCACATACCGAGGAAGAAAGCCAACGCCATATTCTCAATAAAAACGGCGCGGACAAACAGGCTTATAAAATGTTCCATGCTGTCATTACTCCTTCTCAACCTGAGCCGGTTTCAAAGTCCTCAGACCCCAAATCAGCATACCAATAATGAAAAACGCGCTAGGGGCTAACAGGAACAAACCATTAGGCTGATACCAACCGCCATTCTGTACCGACTCCATCACAGTAATTCCAAACAGTTTGCCGGAACCAAACAACTCACGCAGGAAACCAACCATTACCAAAATAACACCGTAACCCAGACCATTACCGATACCATCCATAAAGCTCTCAATGGGTGGAGATTTCATCGCATAGGCTTCCGCACGTCCCATCACGATGCAGTTAGTAATGATAAGGCCAACAAATACCGACAACTGCTTGGAAATTTCATAAGCATAAGCCTGCAAAATCTGATCTACCACGATAACCAGTGATGCAATAATAGCCATCTGGACGATGATTCGCACACTGCCAGGGATGTAATGACGGATCAACGAGATAAAAAAGCTGGAAAAGGCAGTAACCAATGTTACCGCTATTGTCATTACCAACGCCGTTTCTAACTTGGTTGTTACCGCCAGCGCTGAGCAAATCCCCAGAACCTGCAATGCAATCGGGTTATTATCCAAGAGTGGCCCAAGAAGGACTCGCTTTATTTCTTTACTATCAGCCATCTTTCAACGCTCCTTCGCGTACTTTTTTCAGGAACGGACCAAAACCGTTATCCCCTAACCAGAAATTAAACATATTCTGGACACCGGCAGAGGTGAGAGTCGCACCAGACAAGCCATCAACACCATAAGGGTCATCGGCAGCAGCCCCGCCACGAACAATTTTGATCGCCGGATTGCCTTCATCGTTATACAGTTTTTTACCTATCCACTTTTTACGCCATTGTGGGTTATCCACTTCTCCCCCCAATCCCGGCGTTTCGCCATGTGAATAATAAGTGATACCGCGAGCCGTTTTGCCGTCTACATCAACGGAGATAAAAGCATGCATAACAGACCACAGGCCAGAACCATAAATAGGCAGAACGATTTCGCGAGTTTTACCCTGTTCATTCTTCACCAGATAGACCTCGGCCATATTGGCGCGACGGCGAATTTTCGCCAAATCCTTTTCAGGTGGTAATGCAATACTGGTATCATCACTGCGCAACGCATCGTTCAGGTTAAACTTGCTCTGACTGCTTTCAAGCGTTGCCGTCTCCAGATTCAATAACTCAGTTTTAATGCGGCTTTTGAACGCTTCTTTAACCTCATCGGCACTCATCTGTGGATTGAGTAACCCCGCAACATCGAGGATATTACGCTGTTTATCCAGCAATTTTTGTTCCTGTTGCTGAGATTTCAGCCCTACCGCAGAACCTGCTACCACAATTGAGCAAACGAGACATAGCACAAAAACAACGATAAATGTTCTGCCGATGCTGTCATTATTTTTTGGTTTATCATTAGCCACGGGCTTTTCTCCGCTTAATATTGGCCTGCACTACCAGATAATCAAACAATGGCGCAAACAGGTTTGCGAACAGAATCGCCAGCATCATACCTTCCGGGTATGCCGGGTTAACAACTCTGATCAGAACGCACATTACACCAATCAGAACGCCGTACCACCATTTACCTTTATCGGTAAATGAAGCAGACACTGGATCGGTCGCCATAAAAATCATACCAAAAGCAAAACCCCCCAGAACCATATGCCAATACCACGGCATAGCAAACAGTGGGTTAGTATCTGAACCGATAGCGTTAAATAAGTAGGAAGCTGCAACCATACCTAACATCACCCCGGCGACAATGCGCCATGAAGCAATGCGGGTAAACAGGATAATTGCACCACCGATGAAAATCATCAGAGTAGACACTTCACCGATAGAGCCAGGAATATTACCAATGAAAGCATCCATCCAGGTAATAGACTGACCGGTAACGGTATTCACTAATCCCTGACTACCACCAGCCGCCCATTGAGATAACGGAGTCGCGCCTGAGAAACCATCAACCGCAGTCCAGACTAAATCTCCCGAAATCTGTGCCGGATAAGCAAAGAACAGAAAAGCACGGCCAGCCAGTGCCGGGTTCAGGAAGTTACGGCCTGTACCACCGAATACTTCTTTCGCAATGACAACACCGAATGTAATACCCAGCGCCGCCTGCCACAGAGGAATAGTTGGTGGAACAATCAACGCAAATAAAATAGAAGTAACGAAAAATCCTTCGTTAATTTCATGCTTACGGATAAGGGCAAACAGCACTTCCCAGAAGCCGCCAACCACAAATACAACGATATAAACGGGCAAAAAGTAAGTTGCACCAAGCAACATTTTACTGTTCCAACCCGCATCCGGTGTCAGTGACGCCCCCAAAAACTGAGCAACCCGATAGTGCCAGTCAGATGCCAAAAGTTGTTGTAATTCTGCGCCACTGTATAAATGATACAACGCAGGAATCGCCTGCTGACCAACGTTATACATTCCCCAGAACATTGCCGGGAATACCGCCAGCCATACCATGATCATCATGCGCTTTAGATCGATAGCATCACGGACATGGGCACGGCCAGCAGTTACTGTACCCGGTGTATAGAAAATCGTCGTTACCGCTTCATACAACGGATAATATTTTTCTAATTTGCCCCCGGGCTCAAAATGGTGCTCAATTTTTTCAAAATAGTTTTTCAGGCCCATGAAATCATCCTTCCTGCTCAATCTTAGTCAGCACTTCACGCAGTACCGGACCATATTCATACTTGCCAGGACAGACATAGGTACAAAGCGCTAAGTCTTCCTCATCTAACTCCAGACAACCCAGTGCCTGAGCACTATCGGTATCACCCGCCAGCAGATCCCGCAGTAAATGGGTTGCCATGATATCCAAAGGCATAACACGCTCATAGTTACCGATTGGTACCATAGAACGTTCACCACCATTCATTGTCGTTGAAAAAGCAAAGCGCTTATTTTTCAGGAAATGACCAATGGTGGTGCGGGTGATTGAAAATTTATCGATACCCGGCATTATCCAACCAAATAGCTCTTTTTCGCGACCTTCAAGCAAAACGGAAACCAAAGTGTGGAAACGACCAAGATAGTGATGAACCTCATCTGACTGCGTACCGCACAATACGGAACCCGAAATAATACGGTTTTCACCCTCTTTAAGCTGCTCCTGAGTTAACTCAAGCAGATCAGCCCCTAAGCAAGTACGTATAAGACGGGGTTTCTCAACCTGTGGACCGGCCAGTGCAATGACACGATCAGTATAAAGTGTACCGGTAGTGAATAATTTTCCGATAGCAATCACATCCTGATATCCCAGGTGCCATACCGTTTTAGTCGCACTGACGGGTTCAATAAAGTGAATGTGAGTTCCAGCTAATCCCGCAGGGTGCGGACCAGAGAACTGATTATAAGTGATTTGTGCATTATTGCCGACACTCGGCAAGCTTCCTGCACTATGGCAAACATGGACTTTACCTTCGGTCAGTCTAGTCAGCACATTCAGACCATCAACAAAAGCCTCTTCATCGGTAGCAATAATAACCTGTGGATTTGCAGCCAGAGGCTGAGTATCCATCGCGGTTACAAAAATTGCTTTTGGCGAGGAGCCGGGAGCAGGAGTTCGACTGTAAGGACGGGTACGCAGTGCAGTCCATAACCCAGAATCAATCAGATTCTTTTCCACTTGTTCTCGGGATAACTGAGAAAGTTGGGAACGATCATAACGGTCAAAATCAACCTGTTCATCTCCCGTTATCTCAATCACAATTGACTGCAAAATACGTTGTTCACCACGGTTAATCGCCACAATCTGCCCACAGGCCGGACTGGTAAAAACCACGCCTGGATTCTTTTTATCTTCAAAAAGAATCTGGCCCTTCTTAACATGCTCACCTTCCTTAACCAACATAGAAGGACGCATTCCAACATACTCTTCACCCAACAGTGCTACATGGCGAATCGTCGGACCGTCTTCTATTACTTGAGCAGGCGCTCCTGCAATCGGGAGGTCGAGTCCTTTTTTAATTTTAATCATAAGATTTGCACAAGTTTATCAATTAAATCATATGCTACAGATTACCTGGTGGTAACATAGCTACTCTATAAAAAGCCCCTTAAGTCACGAAGCGTGCCCAGGTGATAATTCTCCGATAATTATTACGATTTTCTGTTAATCTCCGGGCGGCAATTTTAACATCTCCCTTCTTAGACTGTCTGACTAATCAAGTGATTTAGTTCAAGCAAACAGGAATAATTTTGGCGCTGAACCATTAACAGTTCGCAAAAAACGAATATTTATATCACCTTTACCGACAACAGATTATATTTTAACCTAACAATCACTTTGTAGTGATAAAGTTATCATCGTCATTTTCTATTCACAAAGTCGATAACTCATGGCAATCTTAAGCTAAATTTTTAGTCAGTCCGCTACGTCGCTATTATGGTAGTCACATGAAAAAAACCGCGGCTTTTTCTGCAATAATATTGTTGTTATTTAGTTCATTTACTCCTGTCTATGCTGAGGATATTTTAGTCCAATTGAAGCAAAATTCTCCCGCGCAGACCGGCTCTCCTGTCTTTATCCAAATATTCAAAGAAGAGCGGATACTGGAGCTTTATACTAAAAATGGTCATGGAAGCTACCAACTGTCTAAAAGCTACCCCATCTGTAATTACTCTGGCGGCCTTGGTCCCAAAACCACAGAAGGTGACCTGAAAAGCCCGGAAGGTTTCTATCGTGTAAAACCCCATCAGCTCAATCCAAATAGTCGATATTACCGATCTATTAATCTCGGTTTTCCAAATGAATACGATAAATTCAGAGGCTATTCCGGTAACTATTTAATGATCCACGGCGAGTGTAAATCTGTCGGTTGTTACGCTATGACTAATGGTTACATGGATGAAATCTACGATTATGTAGAAAGTGCATTATTGCGCGGGCAGTATGAAATTAATATCAGTATTTATCCATTCAGAATGACACCGCAGAATATGTTACGCCACCGTTCATCCTCCTATTACATGTTTTGGCTACAATTACAGCCAGCCTATGAGTATTTTGTAAAAAATCACCGGCCAGCAACGATTAGCGTCATTAACGGCCAATATGTGGTTAATGCTACACCTGAAAAATCGCCACTTTTGCAGCATCAATCACAATATGCGTTCACCAAGATGAAATAGTGCATAGCGACCCGGCTCAATACGATTCCAAGCTTCATTACCCGTCAAAGGTTGAGTAACAATGACAGAAACAACATCATCCGGCTGTGTATGTTGTTGAAAATCAATTTCAATATCCTGATCCAGAAGTTTTGCTTTTCCAAACGGTGCCCGACGGGTAATCCAATAAAGGTTGGTTGAACAATATGCCATCACAAAACGCCCATCCGACAGCAACATATTGAATACGCCTTTTTTGCTGAGTTCATCTGCGAGTGAGGCGATAAAACGAAAAACCTTAGGCCAGTTCGAGGGAGTTCTTGGATATTTTTGTGAAAGTCGCTGTAAAATCCAGCAAAAAGCATGTTCACTATCCGTTTGTCCAACGGGACGATACTGACCGGTTTCAAGCTGCCGATAGCCCCGAAGTTGCCCATTATGGGCATAAGTCCAGTTGCGTCCCCACATCTCACGAATGAAAGGATGGGTATTTTCCAACGCAACATTACCGCGGTTAGCCTGCCGGATATGAGAAACCACCACTCTAGATTTAATCGGGTACTCTTGTACAAAGCGAGCAACGGGCGAATTGTAACCGGGTTGATGATCTTTAAATGTGCGACAGCCCCGCCCCTCATAAAATGTGATCCCCCAACCATCTTTATGAGGCCCAGTATGACCCCCCCGTTGAATCAGACCACCTAAACTAAAGCAGATATCTGTTGGCACATTTGCACTCATGCCAAGTAACTCACACATTGCCCACCTCTGTAGCCTATAATACCCGTCATCTTTCAAGTTGCCTCTTTGTTGGCTGCACTCACTCACCCCGGTCACATCGTTATCTATGCTCCCGGGGATTCGCTCCCTTGCCGCCGCGATCCATCTTGAAATCCATAGGGTATAAAATCAAACTTTAACCATTTCTTTTTCAATAAGTTGAATCAGGATATGAATAACTTTGATATGAATTTCCTGAATACGATCTGCATAACCAAAATGCGGGACACGAATTTCCACATCAGCGGTTCCTGCCATTTTACCGCCATCCTTGCCTGTCAGCGTAATGACTTTCATGCCTCTTACGCGGGCAGCTTCTACTGCTTTGATAATATTACCGGAATTACCGGAAGTAGAAATACCCAGTAACACATCCCCCTCTTTCCCAACCGCTTCCACATAACGAGAAAAAACAAATTCATACCCGAAATCATTACTGACGCAGGAAAGGTGGCTGACATCAGAAATTGCAATCGCCGGATAGCCAGGACGATTTTCGCGGTAACGGCCGGTTAATTCTTCAGCAAAATGCATCGCATCACAATGCGAACCCCCATTACCGCAGGACAATACCTTGCCGCCCGCTTTAAATGAATCAGCCAGTAATACTGCTGCTTTTTGAATTGCTTCAATATTTGCATCGTCACTTAAAAACTTTGCCAGCGTATCCACGGCTTCGCTCAATTCACTACGGATCAGGTCTTGATACATAGGCTCCTCACTTCGGTCAGGTAATCTTTAATGTTGTGCCGAAGGGCAGTTTACCGGATCAAGAGAATTGAAAGAAGACAACATTACATTTCTGGAGAATTAAGCCGCCACCGATCACCATGAGTTTGTGAGCTACATTGTAATTAAGATGTAAAGATATTGCTAAAAGCAATTTCCTGGTCTAAAAAAGAGAAGAACACCACAACAGGTCCGACCTCTGATGACTTATCTGACCCTGAGATTAACCAGGAGCTTTTATTATGACCACATTGAGTATTATTCTATTCTTAGTATTGATTGGGATACTTTGCTATCACAAAGTCAATCTCAGTCTTAGCAGCTTACTGCTCCTTGTCTATACCGTCTTGATGGGCGTTATTGATGCATGGAGCTACTGGATGTTGTTACCCATGGCCATTATTCTGTTCCCGCTGAATTTTGCGCCAATGCGCCACTCCTTACTGACTGTTCCGGCCTTAAAAGCCTTCCGTAAAGTAATGCCAATTCTATCTCGCACGGAAAAAGAAGCTCTTGATGCAGGTACTACCTGGTGGGAAGGCGAACTGTTCCGCGGTAAACCCGACTGGAAAAAATTACATGACTATCCAAAGCCTCAGTTAACCGTTGAAGAACAAGCATTTCTGGATGGCCCGGTAGAAGAAGCTTGCCGCATGACCAATGATTTCCAGATAAGCCATGAACTTGCTGATTTACCACCTGAGTTATGGCGTTACCTGAAAGAACACCGCTTCTTCGCCATGATCATTAAAAAAGAGTATGGCGGTCTGGAGTTCTCAGCCTATGCTCAAGCACGAGTCCTGCAAAAATTAGCAGGTACATCCGGCATTCTAGCAATTACCGTAGGTGTACCTAACTCTCTCGGCCCTGGTGAATTATTACAGCATTATGGCACCGAAGAGCAGAAGAACCACTATCTACCTGGGCTTGCCCGTGGTGAAGAGATCCCATGTTTCGCACTGACCAGCCCGGAAGCTGGCTCTGATGCCGGATCAATCCCAGATACAGGCGTAGTCTGTATGGGAGAATGGCAAGGTGAACAAATTCTCGGTATGCGCCTGACCTGGAACAAACGTTATATCACACTTGCCCCTATCGCTACCGTACTCGGTCTGGCTTTCAAACTGTCTGACCCTGACCATTTATTGGGTGATACAGAAGAATTGGGCATTACCTGTGCATTGATCCCGACCAATGTACCAGGAGTAGAAATTGGTCATCGCCATTTCCCATTGAATATTCCATTCCAGAATGGTCCAACTCGCGGTAAAGATATCTTTGTTCCGATCGACTACATTATTGGTGGGCCAAAAATGGCCGGACAAGGCTGGCGTATGCTGGTTGAGTGTCTGTCTGTTGGCCGCGGTATCACTCTGCCATCAAATGCAACCGGCGGTTTGAAAAGCGTTGCGATGGCGATTGGCGCATACTCTTATATCCGCCGCCAATTCAAAATGCCAATTGGTAAAATGGAAGGGATTGAAGAACCACTGGCACGCATTGCCGGTAACGCCTATCTGATGGATGCGGCTTCAACGCTTGCAACAACCGGTATTATGCTAGGTGAGAAACCCTCTGTGTTATCCGCTATCGTCAAATATCACTGTACTCACCGAGGCCAAAAATCTGTTATTGATGCAATGGATATTGCCGGTGGTAAAGGGATTTGCCTTGGTCCATCCAACTTCCTGGCCCGCGCTTATCAAGGCGCACCTATCGCCATTACCGTTGAAGGCGCTAATATTTTGACCCGCAACATGATTATCTACGGTCAAGGCGCTATCCGCTGCCATCCTTATGTACTTGACGAAATGGCCGCGGCTGAAAATAACCGTATTAAAGATTTTGATAAGGCATTGTTTAGGCATCTTGGTCACGTTGTCAGTAACACGTTACGCAGCTTCTGGCTTGGCTTAACCAACGGCCGCACCAGTAGCACGCCGGTCAATGATGCAACACGCCGTTACTATCAACAATTAAACCGCCTGAGTGCCAACCTTGCGCTATTATCAGATGTGGCAATGGGGGTATTAGGTGGTAGCCTGAAACGCCGTGAACGTGTCTCCGCCCGTCTTGGAGATGTTCTGAGTCAAACCTATCTGGCTTCCGCGACATTGAAACGCTACGACGATGAAGGTCGTCAAAAAGAAGATTTGCCGCTAGTTCATTGGGCCGTTCAAGATAGTTTGTATCAGGCAGAACAAGCGATAGATAATTTACTGAGTAACTTCCCTAATCGTCTGGTCGCCGGCCTGATGCGTGTTATCGTCTTCCCTCTAGGGCGTGTACATTCAGCCCCATCTGACCGTCTGGATCACAAACTGGCCCAGATCTTACAACAACCGTCGGCTACCCGTGATCGCATTGGCCGTGGTCAATATCTGACACCAAGCGAGCACAATCCTCACGGATTACTGGAAGAAGCCCTGCATGATATTATTGCCGCAGAACCGATCCATGCCCGTTTGAGTCGCGAAGCAGGTAAACGCCTTGGTTTTACTCGACTTGATAAACTGGCAGAACAAGCGCTGGCAGAACGTAAGATCACGCCAGACGAAGCCGAAATTCTGAAACGTGCCGAAGCAAGCCGTCTACGTTCTATCAACGTCGATGAGTTTGAAGCAGAAGCACTGGCTGTTCCTGCCCGCGTTGAAAAACTGAGAACAGAAGCCGCCTGAAACTGACGACTAAAGAGAGTTAAGCACTAAATTAATCACGGGGCGATATCTTAACAAATATCGCCCCGTATTTTATGACGTAGAGGCACAAGATACTTCTTCCAATGCTAACAACTCTTCAATCGTTTGACGGCGACGAATTAATTGGGGGCTACCATTAACAAACAACACCTCAGAGATAAGCGGACGGCTGTTGTAATTGGAGGACATTGACGCACCATAAGCACCCGTATCATGAAAAACCAGATAGTCGCCAACCCGAACCGGCGGCAACGTTCTTGGCGCAACACCCCCGCCTTCAACCTGCGTAAAGATATCACCGGATTCACATAACGGCCCCGCAACTAACGTTTCCTGCAATGGCAATTGCTCAATCTTACGTCCATCAGCAGGCAAAACTGAGATATGGTGATAACTGCCATACATTACTGGACGCATTAAGTCATTAAATCCCGCATCCACCAGCACATAATTACGGTTCCCCATCTGCTTAACCGCCCGAACTTCTGTCATCAGAACGCCAGATTCCGCCACCAAAAAACGTCCCGGTTCAATTTCCAGCTCAACTTTATGACCTAAATGCTGCTCAATCCTTTTACGCGCATCATCCCACAACCCAAAATAATGAGCGATATCGATTCGTTCATCACCCTGATGATAAGGCGTCGATAAACCGCCGCCGGCTGAAATTGCCTGAATATCTTCATCACAAAGAATAACCTGTTCAACCATCGCATTACACACACTGGCAAGGTGATGATAATCAACACCAGAGCCAATATGCATATGTAAACCAAGCAATTTCAATCCATAGTGGCGGATTTTCTCAATTGCCAGTGGCAGATCCTGATACCAAATACCATGTTTACTGTTTTCCCCCCCCGTATTCGTCTTCTGGCTATGACCATGACCAAACCCAGGATTGATCCGCAGCCACACCGGGTGCCCTTTTTTATATTGACCAATCTGTTCCAACATATCGATAGAACCCGCATTAACCGGAATATCCAATTCAGTTACTCTTTGCAGCGTCGACACATCAATTAAATCAGCAGTGAAAACGATGTCTGCCATTTCTTGTCCTGGACAAAACCCTGCCCGTAAAGCACGCTCAATTTCTCCTAATGAAACGGCATCAACTTTCACACCATATTCACGCATCAGGCGCAAAATATGAGTATTAGAACAAGCTTTCTGCGCAAACCTAACCACATCAAACTGACATAATGATTTGATTTTTTGGATAATTTTTTCACTATCGTAAACCCATAATGGAGTACCGTACGTTTCTGGCAAACAACTCAAATTCTCCGCTATCAGATTAGGACAACTATTGCGGGTAAAATTGTAGGTAAAAGCACTCATCAGGGTTTCTCTCACAAAGTCAACAGATAACCCATTATTGGCAGTAAAAAACAGGAATAAAAATATCCATTTCGTTATAGTTTATTCATCTGTGATATAGAATTATCTTTCGAAGGAACAATTTATGTCTTCTTGTTCATGGCGCCATATTGAAATCTTCCATGCGGTAATGACGACAAAAAACCTGACAGAAGCGGCTATTTTATTACAAACATCACAACCAACCGTCAGTCGCGAATTAGCACGATTCGAGCATCTAATAAAATTCAAACTATTTGACCGAGTAAAAGGCCGCCTGCATCCGACAGCACAAGGATTGCGCCTTTTTGAAGAAGTACAGCGCTCTTATTATGGACTTGAAAGAATAATGAATGCGGCTGACAACATACGTAAATTTCAACATGCTCAGCTTTCCATTGCCTGCCTGCCGGTATTTTCTCAATCACTGTTACCGAAAGTTTGCCACCACTTCACCCGTCAATACCCTGACACTAATTTAACCATCATTCCACAGGAGTCACCTCTACTGGAAGAGTGGCTCTCAGCTCAACGCCATGATCTGGGTCTGACAGAACATTTGCAGACACCACCGGGTACACAGAGAGAAACACTGATCACACTAAATGAAATTTGCGTATTGCCTGCCGCTCATCCTCTCAGTCATAAACCGCTATTGACTCCAGAAGATTTCAACCAACAAAATTTCATCAGCCTTTCAATAACAGATAGTTACCGTCAGCTCATTGATGGAATATTCACAGAACACCATATTCGCCGCCGCATGATTATGGAAACTCACAGTGCTGCATCAGTATGTGCAATGGTGCGAGAAGGCATTGGTGTTTCTATTGTCAACCCACTGACCGTACTCGATTATCTAGACAGTCATGGCAAATCTGAAATATGCGCTCGCCCATTTAGTATTAACATTCCTTTTACTGTCAGCCTGATAAAACCCATTCACCGTCCTTCTTCCGCCCCAGTCGATACTTTTATTGAGCACCTAAAAGCACAAGTTGCTCTGTTTCCTCAGAAACTAAAGTCAGCTTTTCAGCATTAGTGCTTGCCAGTATGGAGAGGAAGCAAACCATTGAACCAGAAAATCCAGTAATGCCCTCAGCGTTGCGGGCATATTTTGACGGCTGGCATAAATACCATAAATTCCCATAGCTTGAGGTCGATATTCTGGCAACAACTGAATCAATTTTCCTGACGCCAAATGCGAAGCAACAGAATAATAAGGTTGCATGGCGATTCCCGCACCTTGCAATGTTGCTTCCATTAACACCATCGATTCATTGGCACTCAAAGTACCGCTAACAGGAACAGAATATTTTTCCCCTCGATGTTCAAATAACCAAAGACTTTTACCAAAAAAGTTATAAGTCATACAGTTATGCAGGGCTAAATCAGCAGGCTTTTGCGGGAGCATTTTTCCCGCCAGATAACAAGGGGCGGCACAAACCACAGAATGACATGTCGATAACGGTCTGGCGATCAAATTCGGTTCCAGATTATTCGTGATGCGTAACGCTAAATCTATCCGCTCCTCGACCAAATTTATTGCCTTATTGCTTATTTGCATATCAATAGCTATCTGAGGATAAATCTGCATAAACTCAGGAATCGCTACAGACAACGCGCTTACTGCCAGAGATTGAGAACTGCTTATCCGCAAAAGACCACTCAGCTCCTGCGCTTCTACTGGTTGATGAACAGGTATCTCTTCCGACAATTGCAATAACTTACGGCTGCGCTGATAGGCGATCTCTCCTGCTGATGTCAGGCTGATCTTTCTCGTCGTACGATGTAACAGACGTACTCCCGCCCACTTTTCCATTTCAGCCAAATAACGGGATACCATTGCCCGCGACATATCTAACCGTTCCGATGCAGCAATCATGCTGCCTTGTTCTACAATTATAGTGAACACTTGCGCAGCAGTGATTCTATCCATCAATTAGCTCGATTTATGCAACAAATAATTACCAATTATGCGGTTTTTCCATCGAAAAACGCAACTTATTATGAACCTCGTTCACACAACATCAGGAATTCAATCATGACTCGCAAAACAACACTAAATATTGCGCTGGCAGGTATCCTTTCCTTGGGTACCATTTCTCTGGCACAAGCCGCTGATCTCAAACTGGATGTTTATAATCCGGGTGAGAAAAGCCTATTTCCTGTCTCTTCTGAAATCATCAGTGGAGATAAAGAAGTTGTACTGATCGATGCTCAGTTTCAAAAAAATGATGCTGAAGCACTGGTCAAAAGAATTAAAGATACCGGAAAAAAGCTGACAACCATTTATATCAGTCAGTCCGATCCTGATTTCTATTTCGGCCTTGAAGTACTGACCAAAGCATTCCCTGATGCCAAAGTCATTGCATCACCAGAAACAATTAAAGAAATCAACAAGACCAAAGATGGCAAACTGGCTTATTGGGGAGGTGTCCTGAAAGAACAGGCACCCAAAAAAGTCATCGTGCCGCAACTACTGGAAGGTCACACTTTTACAGTTGATGGTGAAAAACTGATCGTCGAAGGTCTTGATGGCCCTGCGGCTGACCGTACTTTCGTTTGGATACCAAAACTAAAAGCGGTAGTAGGCGGTGTCACCGTTTCAAGCAACATTCATGTCTGGATGGCGGATACACAGACTAAAGAGTCTCGTAAAAACTGGATGCAGACATTAGATCGTATCAAAGAGCTAAAACCGACAATTGTAGTTCCGGGACATTTCCTTGGTAACACGCCAATGACGTTGGAATCCGTTCATTTCACGCAGAAGTACCTGACTATTTTTGAGAAAGAGCTGGCAAAAGCGAAAGATTCAAAAGCGCTAATAGCTGCAATGGAGAAACACTATCCAAAACTTGGAGACAAATCCAGTCTCGAATTAAGTGCTAAGGTGCTGAAAGGCGAAATGAAGTGGCCCCAATAAGTGAATTAACCCTTTTTCAGGAATAAGTAATATGCCCGGAATGACTCTGCATTATATCTATGATCCACTATGTGGCTGGTGCTATGGCGTTTCCTCTCTGATACAAGCAGCAAAAGAGGTCGCAAATGTGAAAATTGAATTGCATGGCGGCGGAATGCTAACAGGTGATAATAGACGCCAAATAGACAGCACATGGCGTGATTATGTCCTTAGTCAGGATAAACGGATCGCAAGCCTGACCGGGCAAATTTTCAGTGAGCAATATGTTACACTGTTAAATGATAAGTCACTGATTATGGATTCATTACCACCAATATCAGCCATTCTTGCAGCAGAAAAGTTGGCTGTTAAAGGTGTCGAAATGTTACTGGCAGTACAAAAAGCGCATTATGTTCGTGGACTAAAAGTCAGCGAAACTGAAACATTATTGAATTTAGCAAATGAACTACAGCTTGATTCAGAACAGTTCCAGCAAGAGCTGATATTGAATAATGAATCAGAAAGTCTCCAACATATTAGAGAAAGCCGAGAACTATTGGCAAAAGTTGGCGGCTCAGGCTTCCCTACGTTTATTTTAGAAAATAACAGAAACGAGCTATCTATTATTTCTCTTGATAAATATTTGGGACAACCTAAACGTTGGCAAGATATGCTGATTCACTATCAGTTTTGATACCACAATTTTTTAATACCACAATTTTAACTACTGGCGCCCATATCTTATTTAGCTATCGGGCGCCATCCAAAATAATCCATCCATTCCCTGCAAGTTCAGATAAATCATTATGATCGCAGAAATAGCTATATAAGGACCAAAAGCCATAGCATCCTGATAATTTTCTCGCATTCTCCATTGCCACACGCATCCAATAATACCAAACAATGAGGATAAGAACATTAATAAAGGAATTGCACCAACCCCCAACCAAGCACTAACCGCCGCCATTAATTTAAAATCGCCATATCCTAATCCCTCTTTATGACAGATTATTCTGAATAACCAATAGAGCGACCATAAAACCAAATAACCCGCAATCGCACCTGTCACAGCTTGTTCAATAGACACAAAAGTTTGATTTAAATTCAATAATAACCCTAACCATAAAAGTGGGTAATTTATTATATCTGGCAACAACCTAATTTTTACATCAATAAAAGAAAGTATAATTAGCATCCAAGTAAATATCAAAACAAACATTAAAACAATATATGAATGAAAACTCAATGAAAAATAAATCACAAAAAAAGCCGTTATAAACAGTGTCACTAATTCAATCTGAAAATAACCGAAAGCTATTTTTTCATATCCATAAGTAATTTTAATAAATACAGATATCGCTTTATTCAGAATCATTCCAGACACTATTCCAATAAAAACAGCCAAAACAATAACCTTAATATTAAAATCCATTTAATAAAACACCTCCAGCTTAATTATACAATGAATATTTTAACCAAATAATAAAACAAATATTCATTATGTTTTTGGCATAAAAAGATAATAATAAACACCACTACATTAAAACAACAAAATAAACATAAAAAAGTCAAATAAGATATAAATATGCGAGCAGACTCGCAACATTTATTCAGAGATAACAATCCGCATCGAGATAACTTGATAATTGGATTAAGCCTCCCTTATCATACCCTCCATTATTTATGGCCTTATGTATAAGGAAAGAAAAACATGCGTATACCCCGCGTATATCACCCGGAATTACTCTCATCGAATACTGAAATTTATCTGAGTGATGAGGCGGCTAACCATGTTGGGCGGGTACTCAGAATGACTCATGGCCAACAGTTACAACTGTTTGATGGCAGCAATCAGATCTTCAACGCTCAGATTACCGAAGCTAGCAAAAAATCTGTCAAAGTACATATCAGCAATAGCGAACTCGCCGATAATGAATCACCACTTAATCTCCATCTGGGGCAAGTCATATCCCGTGGTGAGAAAATGGAATTCACCATTCAAAAATCTGTAGAATTAGGGGTAAATGTTATTACGCCTTTAATTTCTGAACGCTGTGGTGTAAAGCTGGATGGAGAACGGCTGGCTAAAAAACTTCAGCAGTGGCAGAAAATTGCTATTGCTGCCTGTGAGCAATGCTGTCGTAACCGTGTACCTGAAATTCGCCCAGTGATGCAACTTGAGCACTGGTGTGCAGAAAATGATGGCAGTTTAAAATTAAATCTACATCCACGAGCCAGCCAAAGCATCAATACCCTACCTTTACCTGTGGAAAAAGTGCGTTTACTGATCGGCCCGGAAGGCGGATTATCGATAGATGAAATTGCCATGACAGCTAATTACCAATTTACTGATATCCTATTAGGACCACGGGTACTGAGAACAGAAACGACAGCGCTCACCGCAATTACTGCATTACAAGTGCGTTTCGGCGATTTGGGTTAAGGAGAAAGAATGATCAAACTCGGCATAGTGATGGACCCCATTTCATCCATCAACATCAAGAAAGACACCAGTTTTGCCATGCTATTAGAAGTACAACGTCGCGGCTGGGAACTCCATTATATGGAGATGAGTGATCTCTATCTGCACCAAGGGGAAGCCCGCGCACGTACCCGCTTATTGCAGGTAGAAAACCATCCACAACAATGGTACCAATTCGATAGAGAACAAGATCTAGCACTGGAAACATTGGATGTCATCCTGATGCGCAAAGATCCACCATTTGATACTGAATACATTTACGCCACTTATATTTTGGAACGCGCGGAAGAGAAAGGCTCTCTCATTGTCAATAAACCACAAAGCCTACGCGATTGTAACGAAAAACTCTTCACAGCCTGGTTCCCTGATTTAACACCAGATACATTAGTGACTCGCAATGCCGCTCACTTACGTGAATTCCACCAGAAACACGGAGATGTCATCTTTAAACCACTAGATGGTATGGGCGGTGCATCGATATTCCGCCTGAAAAAAGATGACCCAAACGTTAGTGTTATTATTGAAACTCTAACAGAACATGGCAATCGCTTCTGCATGGCGCAGAATTTCTTACCGGCCATAAAAGAAGGTGATAAACGAGTATTAATTATCAATGGCGAACCCGTTCCTTATTGCCTGGCTCGTATCCCTACCCAAGGTGAAACCCGTGGTAATCTTGCTGCGGGTGGCCGTGGTGAAGCTCGCCCGCTTTCAGAAAGTGACTGGGCTATCGCCAGAGCTGTTGCTCCAACTTTGCAAGAAAAAGGGTTAATCTTTGTTGGTCTGGACATCATTGGTGACAAACTGACTGAAATTAATGTCACCAGTCCAACCTGTGCACGCGAGATAGAAGCCGCTTTCCCTGATATTTCAATCATTGGCATGTTAATGAATGCAATTGAAGAACGATTAGAGAAATAAAAAATTCTTTTCACGAATTTGCCTGTCAAGGTTTGTCATTTATACTTTTAGCCCACATACTGTTGGGCTAAATAATCCTTACACAGCCAGGTTAATTACTAGAAAAAAAATGAATCTACAGCACTATTTTCTTATCGCCATGCCTTCATTATCTGATCCCTATTTCAAACGCTCAGTTGTTTACATATGTGAACACAATGAAAATGGGGCAATGGGATTGGTGATAAATAAACCTATTGAGCAAATCTCCGTTCGGAAAGTTTTACAAAAGCTGAAAATATCACCAGAAGATCGGGATGAAAGTATCAATCTAAACAAGCCTGTTATGACTGGTGGCCCACTTGCTGAAGATCATGGTTTTATATTGCACACACCAAAACCAGGTTTCAATTCAAGTATCAGAATTTCCGATGACACAATGATCACCACCTCCAAAGACGTCCTTGAAACCTTGGGTACACCACGCCAACCAAAACAGATATTGGTCACGTTGGGGTATGCCAGTTGGGAAAAGGGTCAACTTGAAAAAGAGATAATGGAGAATAGCTGGCTAACAGCAAACGCTGATCCACACATTATTTTCAACTCACCCATTGCGGACCGCTGGCGTGAAGCCGCATCTTTGCTCGGAATCAATATCTATAATATTGCCCCACAGGCAGGACATGCATAGATGAATAACCGTACAATAATGGCCTTCGATTTTGGCACCCGCAGCATCGGCGCAGCCATTGGACAAGAAATCACGGGCACCGCCAGAGCATTAACCTCGTTTAAAGCCACAGATGGTATCCCCAATTGGGGGCAAATCGAAAAATTACTTAAAGAATGGCAACCTGATCTGGTTATCGTTGGCCTTCCCCTCAATATGGATGGCACTGAGCAATTCGTCACAGTGCAAGCACGTAAATTTGCAAACCGGCTACATGGCCGGTTTGGCGTACAAGTTCAACTCCAAGATGAACGCCTGACAACGGTTGAAGCCCGTGCCCATCTGTTTGACCGAGGGGGTTATAAAGCCTTAAATAAAGGAAAAGTAGATGCTACTTCCGCTGTTATTATTCTGGAAAGCTGGTTTGAACAGCACTATTAACAGCAACCATATAACCGCGATTCGCAATTAACTGATAGCATTCTCTTTGATCTTCCTTTCTGTTTGCTCTGCCAGTAATCCCTGTAATTTACGCTGCTGCCAGCCTTGCTCATAAGTTTGCATCCCACTGGCAGCGCCCGTCTGCATAAGTGTTGTTATTTGATGATTTTTTCCTTCTCGTATCAGATGACTCACTGCCTGATTAACTACCAATACTTCATATATAGCAACTCGTCCTCCTCCTTGGGCAGAGACTAATTGCTGTGCTATCACAGCTTTCAGGCTGCCTGCTAGCTGGCTACGTACCCACCCTTTTTCTTCAGCGGAGAAAATATCCACCAGCCGGTCAATTGCCTGTACAGCACCTCTGGTATGCAAAGTCGACAATACCAAATGCCCAGTCTCTGCCGCGGTTAACGCCAAGCGTATTGTCTCTTTATCCCGCAACTCACCCAACAACAATACATCAGGATCTTGCCGGAGAGCCCCTTTTAACGCTTCCTGATAACTAGGAGAATTCAATCCAATTTGCCGTTGTTGTATCAGACAATTGCGACTATGGTGGATAAATTCCACGGGATCTTCCAATGTAATAATGTGCTGACAACAGTGGCTATTCAGCATATCCACAATGGCTGTTAACGTTGTCGACTTCCCGCTGCCTGTAGCACCTGTTACCAGGATCAACCCACTCTCTTCCCGCAAAGCCATTTCACGGATAATTTCAGGTGCTTTTAGCTGTTCCAGAGTTGAACACTGAGAGTGAATTAAACGCAAAACGACTGACAACCCGGAGTGTTGACAAAAAATGTTGCCCCTCAATCGTTGGCCATTTTCTGTTTCCAACGCAAAATCCACATGTCCACTCGTTAGTAGCTGTTGTCGCTGATTTTCTGATAAAAACTGCCTACTCCACTCTTCCAGCAATAGATTATTTACAGATGGCAGTTGAGTTTGCGGACAAAGCACTCCATTTATACGTAATACAGGAACTTGCCCAATACAAAGATGCAGATCTGAAGCATTATGCTTTACACTAAGGGCCACTAGCTTATCCATATTCATTTTTTAATCTCCTGAGTCACCATGAACAATATTGAACAAAATTTACAAGATGTCAGGACCCACATAGCCATTGCCGCACAGAAATGCGAACGCGTTCCAGAAGAAATTACCTTGCTTGCAGTCAGTAAAACCAAACCTGTGGAAGATATCGAAAAAGCAATCGCTGCCGGGCAACGCCAATTTGGTGAAAATTATGTGCAGGAAGGTGTAGAAAAAATTGCGTATTTTGCAAATTGTAATGATTTGATATGGCACTTTATCGGTCCGTTACAGTCTAATAAAAGCCGTTTGGTGGCAGAAAATTTTAACTGGTGCCATACCATTGACCGCTTGAAAATAGCACAACGCCTGAACGAACAACGCCCGGAGGGAATGGAACCGCTGAATATTCTTATTCAAATAAATATCAGTGATGAACGGAGCAAATCAGGTATTCAACTTGATGAACTATCAACGCTGGCAACCGAAGTGAACAAACTGCCGAATGTAAGGCTCCGTGGTTTAATGGCAATCCCGGCACCAGAACCTGACTATGAACATCAATTAATGGTTTTCAGGAGGATGGAACAAGCCTTCCTTAACCTGAAAACGAAATATCCTCAAATAGATACTCTTTCAATGGGGATGACTGATGATATGGCTGCCGCTATTAATTGTGGTTCCACATTAGTACGAATTGGAACAGCAATTTTCGGTGCACGTCAGTATCACAATTAACCATTTCAATGCTACGAGGTATTCAATGGAGAAACGTAAAATTACCTTTATTGGTGCAGGTAATATGGCTCACGCCATCATAGCTGGATTAGTAAAAGGAGGGTACCCTGCTGAGCTGATTAATGTCTGCGCACCAAGTCATACTCGCCGCGATGCACTAGCAACAGAGTATAGCGTTAACAGCGGTAGTGACAATATTCGCTACGCACAGGAAGCAGACGTTGTTGTTCTGACGGTAAAACCGCAAGTCATGGCAGATGTCTGCCAGCCTCTGAAAGAAAATGTAGATTTCAGTAACAAGCTGGTTCTGTCTATTGCTTCAGGTATTTCCGTTGCACGTTTTGATGCTTTATTACAAGACAAACTCAATATTGTTCGTATCATGCCAAACACGCCGGCATTAATTAGTCAAGGGGTGAGCGGATTATTCGCATCTGAGCAAGTCAGTCAGTCTGACCGTGATTTCACTCAAGCATTAATGAACAGTGTTGGTAAAACCTACTGGGTAAAAGATGAAAATGGCATCAATGACGTTATCGCCGTAGCAGGCAGTGCACCCGCTTATTTCTTCCTATTTATGGAATCAATGCAACAGGAAGCAGAACGTCTAGGTTTTGATAGCCAAACAGCCCGTGAAATTGTTTTGCAAACGGCAATAGGTTCTGCGGCACTGGCCGCATCAAATGTAGATCTCCCTTTTGCAACCCTGCGTGAACAGGTAACATCTAAAGGCGGTACTACTGCGGAAGCATTACGTATTTTTTATGAAGGCAAATTGCCGGAAACCGTATCCAACGCTATGCAGGCGGCTATTCGCCGGGCACAGGAAATGGAAAAACAATTTTAATTTTATCAAGGCTGCTAAATGCAATTTTTAACCTTTATTCTATTCACAGTTCTGGATTTATACATCGCTGTTTTATTACTTCGTGTATGGATGCAATGGGCTCGTTGTGATTTTTATAACCCATTTGCCCAATTTATTGTGAAAATGACCCAACCGATCGTTCGGCCATTACGCCGAGTTATACCGTCTATTGGTTCTCTCGATACTGCCTCCATTGTTGTCGCTTACGTTCTGGTATTGTTTAAATTGATCATGCAACTTTGGTTCAGTACCGGTGCGGTTGCTTTCCTCACACTTTTCATCCCTATCGGGTTAATTGAATTGCTGACAGCAGCAGGTAAACTGATATTCTGGTTGGTGCTGGCACGTGCTCTACTAAGCTGGATAAGCCAGGGACGCAATCCGATTGACTATGTTTTGATGCAACTAACAGAGCCATTGATGGCACCTATCCGCCGCATTATGCCAACAATGGGCGGCCTTGATTTTTCAGCAATGATCGTCATTTTGATCCTATACGCACTGAACTATCTCCGCGCTGATGTTCTTTCATGGCTGATACAGTAAATAAGAATTAAATTGAGCTCAAAATAATGCAAAAAGTCGTTCTGGCAACCGGCAACCCCGGAAAAGTTCGTGAACTGGCACAATTACTGGCTGATTTTGGTCTGAATATTGTTGCTCAAACTGAGTTAGGCGTAAATTCAGCCGAAGAGACCGGGCTGACATTTATTGAAAATGCCATTCTTAAAGCCCGCCACGCCGCACAAGTTACCGGCCTGCCCGCAATTGCTGATGATTCTGGTCTATCTGTAGACATCCTTGGCGGCGCTCCGGGTATCTATTCAGCCCGCTATGCAGGTGAAAATGCTACTGACCAGCAAAATTTGGAAAAATTGCTGGATACGATGAAAGATATTCCTGACGATCAACGTCAAGCTCAGTTTAACTGTGTGTTGGTTTATATACGCCATGCAGAAGATCCAACTCCTCTGGTATTTCATGGTCGCTGGCCGGGGATTATCGCTCATAAGCCTGCCGGTAATGGCGGGTTTGGTTATGATCCCATCTTCTACATACCAAAATTAGGCTGTACTGCCGCTGAATTAACGGGTGAACAAAAAAATGCTGTTTCGCATCGTGGTCAGGCACTAAAGATGATGTTGGATACACTACGTAATGCTTAAACTTCCACCACTGAGTCTTTACATCCATATTCCATGGTGTGTACAAAAATGTCCTTACTGTGATTTCAACTCTCATGCCTTGAAAGGTGATGTTCCACATCAGGAGTATGTTGACCACTTATTGGCAGATCTGAAAACAGATCGGCCAATGGTCAATGGACGGGAAGTTACCACTATCTTTATTGGTGGAGGAACCCCTAGCCTGCTTAGCTCACAGGCAATGCAACAATTGCTGGATGGCGTTCGTGCTCTCCTGCCGGTATCGCCACAAGCTGAAATTACGATGGAAGCCAATCCGGGTACTGTGGAAATCGACCGTTTCAGCGGTTACCAGCAAGCGGGTATTAACCGAATATCCATTGGCGTGCAGAGTTTCAGCCCGGATAAACTAGTACGTCTTGGCCGTATTCACGGGCCGGATGAAGCCAAACGGGCAGCACGTTTAGCCGCCAGTCTGGGGCTACGCAGTTTTAATCTAGATTTGATGCATGGTTTGCCGAACCAAAGTCTTGATGAAGCGCTGAATGATTTACGTCAGGCAATTGCATTATCACCACCGCATCTTTCATGGTATCAGTTGACTATTGAGCCTAATACCAGCTTTGGTTCTCGTCCTCCCGTTCTACCCGACGATGATGCTTTATGGGATATCTTTTCACAAGGTCACCAATTGCTGACAGCGGCAGGTTATCAGCAATATGAAACTTCTGCTTATGCCAAGCCAGGCTATCAATGCCAGCACAATCTCAACTACTGGCGTTTTGGGGATTACCTTGGTATTGGCTGTGGCGCTCATGGAAAAATCACATTTGAAGATGGCCGTATCCTACGCACAGTGAAAACCAAACATCCTCGTGGATATATGCAGGGGCGCTATCTGGATAAACAGCATCAGGTAGAAAATGAAGATCGACCATTTGAATTTTTTATGAACCGATTCCGTCTACTGGAAATGATGCCAAAACAAGATTTCAGTGATTTCACCGGGTTATCTGAAACCTCAATTCGTACTCAAATTGAACAAGCCTTAGCCGCTGGTTATCTCTCTGAAACAGCAACACACTGGCAAATTACGCAGAAAGGCAAACTGTTCCTAAATTCATTATTGGAACTATTTCTTTAACACAAAAATCGCCTTCGGAAAATTCAACTCCACAAAGATTATCTTTGCATAAAATTGATACCTCCATTGGTTTCGTTTCTATTCATAATACATTTCCCCCGCTGAACTTCAGTGGGGACTCCATTAGATGGTAGTGACTGATTGACCAGTGTCGGATTCCTACTCCTTTTGGAGGACTGATTACATCCCAATTAATATCAAAATAATAATTCACAATTTAATTTTCAATAATAAAAACTCAATATACATAAAAATAAACAAAAAAAATATAATACAAAAAATAATAATATAAAGATTTATGAATCTCTCGTATAAATATATTTATCCATGTAGATAATAGTTAATATCGACCATCAGCAAGTATATTAATTGAAGTTTAATAAAAACACATTATACACAAGAATTAAGTTTAATATATGTGAATTACAGCACAATAATATCATTTAAATTATCTCAAATACGACTATATTTAATTTTCTCTTTATTATATTCTTATTAGCACAAGCATTCTCAAAAATTATTCTTAACTTAACTTGAATTGGAATAAAAAATGAACGTTGAAAATAAAGAAATGTTATATACTTTATCCAAAGAAGAGCTGGCTACAGCACTGACTCCGTATTATAAAGACTTTTATGATCAACTTTCCGATTATCAAAAAGCAAATATCAGCCTTGATATGGTTGTAAATGATGCTCACAAGAGATTATTCCTTAATAATTTAACTCATCTTCGCATTGATAGAGAATTAAAGCCAATTGAATACGCCGGTGTATCTCCATGTATTCTTGCAATTGGTACGGTTGTTGCTGATGCTTTTGGTCTTGTATTCCAATTTTTAGGTATAAATGAAGCTGAAACTCGTGCAGCCACACGCGCATTATTAAAAGAGTTAAGCCAGGATACTCTACGTGGATTACTTGCTACAATCGAAGACTTTAAAAATGCGACTTCTCTTCTTGATAAAGCGAAGATTATTTGGTCATTAATTTCTGAAATTAAGAATGCTGTAGGTTTTTCTGGAATAATCAAGGCATTAAAGGACTCAATGCATTGGTATGACTGGGTAATTACTGGGGTAACCGCAGCAGCACAATTAACTATATGGTTTGCTACAGATGGAGCCGCATTTATTGCAGAACTAGCTCTGGCTGGTGCTGCTATAGCTACATTGGGGATTGATGCGGCAAACGCAGTTCATGTTTGTTCATAAAGCATTTATCTGTAATCTCATTTAATTATCAAGGAACTTATTATTTATTATAAGTTCCTTTCAGTATAAATATCATTCTCCATATTATAAAATCGAATAAATCAGACATTAAAATATAAAATATAAAATAATTTCATCTTGTAAATTCAATATGTAAATTACTATTAATATTTTAAAAAAATTATTTTTTCACAGAAAGTAAATTATCATCTGAAAAAATATTTAGATTAATTTTGGTTATTTTAAAAATGACCAATGTAAATAATTTCTCAGCTTACTTACATATGATATAAATATATTTATTAATAACGAAGTTAGCTATGCTACCGGGGATTCGCTCCCTTGCCATCGCGATGCATCTTGAAATCCATAGAGTATAGCTCAGACCAAACCTGACAGTTACCAGCATAAAAAACCGATAACTGTCAGACCAAACTAAAACAATCCATTGTGGAACTTCAATCACTGTTCAAATTCAAAATGGCACATGACCTGATTAAAGGGCATCAGCCACCGCATTAACTTGTGCTGACAGACTTTCCAAACCACCGCCAGACAAATACCACAGATCAGACTTCAGATAAGTAATTTTGCCATTCTTGTACGCTGAAGTGGATTTCACTTTATCATCTTCAAACTTCGCTTTATCTAGCTTACCAGCACCAATTGCTTCACTGCGGTCAATAATTAAAATCACATCTGGATTGGCTTGAGCAATCATATCAGAAGTCACTACAACGCGTTTGGTTTTATTTTCACCAGCAGGAATAGCTAATTCCGCTTTCTGTGCCTTAACCACGTCATACACGACACTCTGGTTATTCAGCATTAATTTATCTGCGTTATGCAGCAATACTAAAACTTTTGCATCAGCAGATTTAGCTTTATCCTGAGCTTTAGCAATAGTTTTTTCCAGATCGGCAATCTGATCTTTCACTTCACTCTGTTTACTAAATAATTCACCTAATAACGTTATGTTACTTTCAACTGAAACCAAATAATTTTTGCTATCAGTTCCCAAATTAATTGTCGGTGCTATTTTTGACAGTTTTTCATAGAAAGAACCTTGACGACCAGTAATAACGATCAAATCAGGTTTAAGTTGCGCCAGTTTTTCCAGATTAGGATCTTTCATCCCCCCCGCATTTTCTACCTCTTTAGGTAAGCTATTACGGAGATATTCAGGCGTATTACCAGTAGGTAATGCAACAACCCTATCTGATAAACCTAATTTAACTAATGAATCATAAGTGCCGAAATCAAATAAAACAACTTTCTGAGGATTCTTTTTGACCTCAGTTTCACCGGAAAGGTGCTTAACTATAACCTTATCATCAGCCTGAGCTGTAACAGCATTTGGTGTAACTACAGCAGATTTCTGACTAAATGCGGAATGGCTTGCAACAGCAAATAACGATACCAGAACGACGGGGATTATCTTTTTCATATATTGCACTCCAAGAAAGAATATTTAGTAAGCATTTGCATTCTAGGTAGCGAAAAAAATATGTCAATCTAAATAAGAATCAATTTCAAATTGATTCTTATTTGTGATTATCAGCAACTATTTAATAAAATTCAGTAATTCAATTCGTTGTTGCTCAAGGCCACTGATCTTACCGCAAACCTCTTTGCCAAAACGCTGGAAATCTTCCTCCTGAGCCCGCCATTCAGCTTTCAAATTATTCTGCAATCCACCCAAACTACCAAGCAAAGATTGTAGTGCCTGATTATTATCACCATTTAGGCTAAATTGCTTATTGCCAATCTCATTAATACTGTCCTGTAACACTCCACCAAGACTTTGCTCAATTAAGCTACGGCTATCTTTTTCAACCTGCTTAATCGCTTGATGGTGGAATGCCATGCCATCAGAGCGAGTTTCAATAATTCGGTTTATTTGCTGATTGAGCCCTGACTCAAGATCAGACAACCGATTACGCACATTGCTATCCTTACCGATAGTATCTACTACGACTTTATCCAAGGATTTACGGGCCGTTATCAGGTGTCTTCCGGTTTCTTGTTTAATCCAAGGCAAATCCTGCCGCAAAGCCTGCTGATAACGTTGTGCTTTCTGACGCTGTTCTGTATTTAAACTTAAGTTCCTACCATCACGAATTACTGAACCATCAGGTGAAATCTGGAGATTGCCACTTGCCCCCACAACTTGAACTGATTGAGAAGTAATAATAATGTCATTCTGTGGATTTACCTGGCATTCATAACCTGCTTGAGTCTGAGCAACAAATAGCAAAGATGCAGCAATGATAATTTTGCGTAACATGTTTTCTCCTAAGAAAATCACCTGAGAGTTAAAAAATGGATCGCCCAACACGATCGGCTAACAATTCTAGGGCAGCGCAACCGGCCAAAGAGTTCCCCGATCGATCCAATTCCGGTGACCAGACAGTAACTGTAAACTCTCCCGGCACGACACACACGATCCCACCACCAACACCCGATTTTCCTGGCATACCAATCCTGAATGCAAATTCACCGGAACCATCATACATACCACAGGTCATCATCAGTGCATTAATCTGCCGGGCCTGACGAGGACTAAGAATCTGCTGCTCAGAACCTATCGTACTCCCCTGATTCGCCAAATAAATGAAACATTTAGCAAGCTCAATACAGTTCATTTTCAAAGCGCAATAATGAAAATAAGTTTGCAGTACCGCGAGCACATCGTTATCGAAATTACCGAAGGATTTCATCAGATAGGCAATCGCTGCATTGCGGTGAGAATGTTCCATTTCAGAACGGGCAACTTTGCTGTCGTAACAAATATCAGGACAACCAGCAAGTTTGCGCACCACTTCCAGCATACGCTGTTTAGGTGCACTCAATCGCGACTGCAACATGTCACATACAATTAATGCACCCGCGTTAATAAAAGGGTTACGAGGTTTGCCTTTTTCCAGTTCCAACTGAACTAGTGAATTAAATGGCTGACCAGAAGGTTCCTGCCCGACTCGCTGCCAGATCTCTTGTTCCTGATAACGTGTCATGGCTAAAGTCAGACTTAATATTTTAGAAATAGATTGAATCGAAAAACGCTTCTCAGCATCTCCTGCATGAAATATCTGCCCATCGATGGTACAGATAGCTATTGCCAGATTATCAGCAGGAACTTCCGCCAGTGCAGGAATATAATTTGCTACTTTCCCTTGGCCAAGCAAGGGACGAACTTGTCGCAAAATATCCGACAATAACGTATTAGAGAACGTTGTACTCACTGATTTTACTCCAGACAGGGGCACCGATTAAAGGTGCCCCTGTTGTGATTCACGCAAGCTATTTTATAGCGATATACCCGTTATCTTTCAAGTTGCCTCTTTGTTGGCTGCGCTCGCTCACCCCGGTCACATCGTTATCTATGCTCCCGGGGATTCACTCCCTTGCCGTCGCGATGCATCTTGAAATCCATAGGGTATAGATTAATCAATCCCACCAAACATCAAACAATTCAGAGGTCATAACATCTTCCATACCGCGATCTTTCAGCCATTTTTCAACCAATTGGCGGTGTTCTTCTGTACACTTACCAATTTTTTGCAAACAGATTAAGCCTTCCCAATTCAGATAACCGCTGGCATCCAATGCTAAGCCATTGGATTCAATCAGCTCATCAATAAATGCATCAACAGTGCTATCGATAACATCTACAGGTGTATTAGATGGGAAATTCCACTTAACAGAAAAACCCAACTCTTTAAATTCATCAATATGCATCTTTTTACGCAAACGACGACTGCGGTTTTTAGCCATTACTTAATCCTCTTAAACATTATGTCCCATACGCCATGCCCCAACCGCTGACCGCGCAATTCAAATTTCGTTATCGGGCGTGAAGATGGACGCGGCACATAATCACCATTTTCAGACAAATTAAGGTAATTATCTACGCCATTCATCACTTCCAACATATGTTCAGCATATGGCTGCCAGTCAGTCGCCATATGGAATACGCCCCCCGCTTTCAACTTGCTTTTTATCAGTTCCACAAATGGTGGCTGTACAATCCTGCGTTTATTATGACGTGCTTTATGCCACGGATCCGGAAAGAAAAGCTGTACCATTTCCAAACTATTATCCGGGATCATGTTTTCCAGCACTTCAATCGCATCATGGCACATCACCCGCAAGTTACCGATATTTTCATCTTCAGCGGAAGCCAGACAAGCACCGACACCAGGTACATGAACTTCAATTCCAAGAAAGTTTTTATCGGGATTCTGGCTTGCCATAGTGACAAGTGATGCTCCCATACCAAAGCCAATTTCCAGCACAATGGGGGCTTCACGCCCAAAAAGTGCCTTCATATCTAGCTTTTCCGTCTGATATTCAACACCCATTTTTGGCCAGAGATCATCAAGTGCTTGTTGCTGACGATTAGTTAACCGGCCTTGACGACGAACAAAACTCCTAACACGGCGCAATGGCCTGCCATTTTCATCAAATTCCGGCGAAATTACGTTATTTATCATGGTATTTCTGTCAGTTTTAAAGACATTTATTCAGGCAATTATGGCTGCTTTACCGGCAAACCACCTAAAGAGAGCGCATTATCCAAAGATGGGCGATTTTAGCAAGTCCAATAATGACAAGTACAATTTTAATCCCAGATTGCGCAGTGCTGCAAAAACAAAGTTCCGGTTTACAGTGAAGTAACACTATGTTGCAATCCTGTTCACGAAACACTGATATTCCCTAAAGATAATTATCCCAATGATGGAAGCAAAGCAATTCTCCAAAGTGGTACTGGATTGGTACCATAGTTACGGTCGTAAAACCCTGCCCTGGCAACTGGAAAAGACCTCTTACCACGTCTGGCTTTCAGAAGTGATGTTGCAACAAACTCAGGTTGCGACGGTCATTCCCTATTTTCAGCGCTTTATTTCACGTTTTCCCGATGTGACTTTACTTGCCGCAGCCCCCCTTGATGAAGTCCTTCATTTATGGACCGGTCTTGGTTACTACGCCCGCGCTCGTAATTTACATAAAGCAGCACAACAGATTGTGGAGCAGCACCAAGGGAAATTCCCGACAACTTTTGAAGATGTGGTTGCCCTACCCGGTGTTGGTCGTTCAACAGCAGGCGCAATTCTTTCACTTTCTCAAGGTAAACATTTCCCCATTCTTGATGGCAATGTTAAACGGGTATTGGCCCGCTGTTATGCCGTGGAAGGTTGGCCGGGTAAAAAAGAGGTCGAAAGCAGCCTCTGGCAAATCAGCACCAATGTAACGCCAGTACAAGAGGTGGAATATTTTAATCAGGCCATAATGGATTTAGGCGCAATGGTTTGCACTCGCAGCAAGCCGAAATGTGAAATCTGCCCATTAAATCAAGGATGTATCTCTTACGCTAACCATAGCTGGACAAAATATCCCGGTAAAAAACCTAAACAGAGCATTCCTGAGAAAACAGCTTATTTCTTGCTGATGCAGAATAATGATTCTGTCTGGCTAGAACAACGCCCACCAACAGGGATCTGGGGTGGTTTGTTTGCGTTTCCTCAGTTTGAAAGCATGGATTTGCTAAACGGATGGCTAGAACAATCAGGTATTTCTCACAGTAAACATGAACAACTCACCGCATTCCGCCACACATTTAGCCATTTTCATCTAGATATTGTGCCGATAAAAATAAATATCTTATCCTTTACTACCTGCATGGATGAAAATACAGGACTTTGGTATAACTTACAGCAACCCGCAACTGTTGGGCTGGCAGCACCAGTTGAATATCTATTACAGCAACTGAGCTGAATCCCACTCCCACTATTTTGAGGATTTATTATGAGCAGAACTGTTTTTTGTACTTTCTTACAACGTGAAGCCGAAGGACTGGATTTTCAGCTTTATCCGGGCGAATTGGGCAAACGCATTTTCAATGAAATTTCCAAAGAAGCGTGGGGACAATGGATGAGCAAACAAACCATGCTGATCAATGAGAAAAAACTCAACACCATGAACCCGGAAGATCGCAAACTACTTGAACAGGAAATGACCAAATTCCTGTTCGAAGGTCATGATATTCAAATTGATGGATATACCCCACCAGAAAAATAATATTTAGCTTTCATCAGAGCCACTGGCTCTGATGTTGTATTCAACACCAGATGGCAATGTAAGATGAAAAAACTGTTAGCGTTGTTTGTTATTGCCCCAATTCTTATTTCCTGTACCAGCAACAAAAATAGTGAATACCGCGAAGAATATATAAAAGATACCAATGGTTTTGATATTTTGATGGGCCAGTTTGCTCATAACATTGAGAACATTTGGGGGTTGCATGAAGTATTAATTGCAGGCCCAAAGGACTACGTTAAATATACCGATCAATACCGGACCCGCAGCCATATCAATTTTGAAGCTGGAACGATCACGATTGAGACAATTTCTCCAATTGACCCTACAACCTATTTACGCAAGGCCATTATCACGACCTTATTAATGGGTGATGATCCAGGTTCCGTTGATCTTTATTCTGACACTAACGATATTCAGATCAGTAAAGAACCTTTCCTTTACGGACAAGTTATGGACAATAATGGTCAACCGATTCGTTGGGAATGGCGAGCAACACACTTTGCAGATTATCTGATTGCCAACAAATTACAAAAACGCCAATCCGGTTTACATGTCATTTGGTCTGTCACTATACAACTGGTACCAAACCATTTGGACAAACGTGCTCATAAATATCTGCCACTGATTCGTCAAGCTTCCATTAAATATGGCATAGATGAATCCCTAATTTTGGCAATTATGCAAATAGAATCCAGCTTCAACCCTTATGCAGTCAGCCGTTCTGATGCGCTTGGATTGATGCAAGTTGTACAACATACTGCTGGCCGTGATGTCTTTAAAATGAAAGGTAAATCAGGGCAACCAAGCCGTAGTTATCTATTTGATCCAGGAAATAACATCGATGCCGGCACTGCATATTTATCGATATTACAAAACAGTTATCTGGTTGATATCACTAATGCAACATCTCGCCGCTACGCAGTAATAACGGCTTACAACGGTGGTGCCGGTAGTGTATTAAGAGTATTTTCTAGCGATAAGAAAAAAGCGGCTCAAATTATTAATAACATGGCACCGGGTGACGTTTATGAAACCCTGACAACCAAACATCCATCGGCAGAATCACGTCGCTACCTGATGAAAGTCAATACTGCCCAGAAAAACTACCATCATTAACACATTAAAATATTAAGAAAATAACGGAGAGCAAATTTTCTACTCTCCGTTATTATTTTGCTTATATTTCTAGCCAATCGAATAATTTCAAAGCACAAGTCACTATTTCCAAAGAAATCTATTGACGGGCTCTACCGAATACGGTTTAATGCGCCCCGTTGCCCGGATAGCTCAGTCGGTAGAGCAGAGGATTGAAAATCCTCGTGTCGGTGGTTCGATTCCGCCTCCGGGCACCAATTCAAAACACGTTGATTTGAGAGATGAAAAAGCTCAACAAGCGTTCGATACTGGGACCTAAAAATGCATCGCGTGGCATTATTCAATCATGCAATATTTCGATGTTAATTAAAGGGGTTCTAGATTCAGGGTATCTGAGAAATCAGATATCCATTTTTCGTTCGAGCGCAATATTTACAAGTTCTATTGCAACTGTCAAGCCATCCAAACTAAAATCAATGAATTAATTAACACGATGTTGTATGTTGGTTACTCAACTTTCCTCATTGATCAGAAGAAAGTTAATTATGGGTGATTGCATCGGTTCAAAAAAATTCCCCATCTTGCGACAGGGAATGATTTATGCAGAAAAAGACAGATTCAAGCAACAGCGGGAATATTCTGTTTTATCCGATTAACATTTCGCTTCTCTCTGGCTCAACATCGATATACAGCATCAATTCGCGCTCCAGCGCACGTCCGGCAGTATCCAGATTGATATCAATATATTCCATCGTCGTGGCAATACTGCGATGCCCCAGTAATCCGCGCACCATTTGCAAATTACGATCAGGCGCTTTCATCAGTTCAGTTGCCAGGGTATGCCGGAAACGGTGTGGACCCACATCAAATCCACACTCTTTTGATAAGCGCCGAAAGAATGATTTTATCGTCTGTAACTGGTCGGTTTCACTTCCTCTGTCTGTTTTGGCGGTAAAATAGTTCACACAGAACAGAGGATCACTCAGTTTTGCCCCAGCCGCCAGGGCACGTTCCAGCAAAACTTCCAGTCGCGGATACAATCATTTCACCACCGGCACCAAGTGTTCATAATGGTTCTTACTCCCCTCGGAGCAAAGAATAATCCGGCGTTCTTTCAGATCAACATCTCCAAGCCGAATATGTAATAGCTGATTTTGCCGCATCCCAGTATAACGCAATGTATCCAGTACCGTCAGCCAATACCAGGTCGGATATAATGCACAGCGGGCACGATGGTTATCCCCTGCCTGTCGCTCCCGCTCTTCAAATTGCCCCATCGTGAGATACAAGGCCGTCAGTTGTTTTTTGGTCAATGTTTTCTTTTTATTTTTGTTCGCATTGACCACCACACCATTAAAGGGGTTTTCCGTTTGGGGCAGTATTTTTTCTTCTATCGCAAAATTAAACACCGCCCGCATATGCGCAATCTTACTGTTCCAGGTCACACCTTTCAGGCCAGACTGATGCAACACATATCTGCGCCACGCCAGCACCTGTTGTCGGGTCACTTGAGCAGGCCGATTGTCCACACCTGCAAACACCTGGAAGGTATTCACCACCTTGCGATAACTTGACTCCGTATCCGGCCGCAACATTTTGGCAAAGAAATACTCATCCAGCAGGTTATCCCAGGTCATACTGTCCATCTCTACTTCCTCACTTCATCAATTTAAAAACCCATTGCGGGGCGCAGAAAATAACATATTGTTATTAAAGATGCTTTCTCATGAAATCATGAGAAAAGGGCTATCCTCTGGTACAGAACGGTCACGATAAAGCAACGTGTTTTTGATTAAGTAGCCATGAATACGTTGATAGGAGCCAGTCCGATCAGCCGAATCATAAAGATGACAGCAACAAAAACACTTTCCACCACTGATTCGATGTCGTCCCAGTCGCTCAAATGCGGTTTGTACCCGTTTCCATTTTTGGCTAACCTCTTTGCCATCCGCCTGTTTCTTCTCACCGAGAAACTGGAAGAAAATGGCCGGCGCACTCACAAACACAAAACCACTGACCAGATGTATCCGGGCTTCCGGCGTATTAATGGTCATTACCCCATGCCTTAATCCAGCGGACAACCAATCCCAGAATTGCTCTCCAATACAGGATGTCTCAATCGCATTTTCGTTCTGCCATGTTGCCTGAACCGCGTGTTGTGAAGGCACCGGCGTGTCTGGCGGTACGATTTCTGCTTCACTCGCTATAACCTGTTCTGTCACTGTGCCCGCAACATTCATCCCCATTAATGACAATAGCTGTTGCGTGCTCCCATCCGACGGCATCCCCAGCTCCGGCGCGACTGTCATGACGGCAGAAGAGATCTCATCAACTGGCCTCACGGCTGATGAAACAATTTCAGTCATCGGGTTATCTTCCTGCCGTCTCTGAGAAGGCAGAACACTGTCCATTGCGGTTGATAAAGGCGTAGCAGAGACATCAGGATTTCCTGAAACAATCATTTGCGGTGATGCCGCCGTGACAGATAATATTTCTGATATTGTTGGTGCGCCCGCTTTATTCAAAGCTTCTGTCATTATCTGATTTATTACGTCATCTTCCTTCATATCACCGGATAAAATACAGAACAGCGCAGGCAAGGCATGAGGTACTGACGCCAGCCAGGTCAACGCCTTAGCCGGCAGCAATCGTCCGGCGAGTAACACCCCGAAATGACAGCCAACCCTCGTCTCCACGGGAGGAATTTTGAACCGAAAACGATACGGCCCCTGCGGCACAACCAATCCCGGGTACCAGGGTTGGCCTTCATCCAGTTCCCCGTCAAACTGGGCCAAAACAGGTAAAAAATGAAATAACGCAGCGTAAAACACCACCGTGCTCCATATCACACTTTGTTCTGCCTGCGTCTCAGGGGCCACACCCGGCGGTAACATCTGTCCTTTCGCCAAACGTACGGCAAATGCAGTACATTGCAAAGTCACATCTATCAAGCCCCCCAGGTGGGCATAAGACCCCTGCGGTGCCGCCGGAAGTTGTTGCATCAATGCAACACACTCATGTAACGGGGCCAGCCACAATGCCTGATAGTGTGTTTTAGGTAATGCGCTATTGTCCCACAGACACTGTAAACACTGCCGTCGCCGGGAAGTATCCAGCAACAGTCTGGACTCAGACGGCAAAAAGTAGCCTGCTTTGACCGTTTCTGGGATGGCGGTGGGTTGTGGAAGTGACTTTTTTCCTGCGGATGTTCCCGCCAGCAGGATGTTAATTTTTTTCAACACGATTAATCTCCTCTTTTTTCCCCAAAACCCTAATACATCCTCTGACAGGGACAAGGCAAAACTCTTTTCCGGGAATAAAAATTAATCAATGAAAACCGCACGCAATGATTCAAACGTTCCCAATTCCGTCACGGGTAAACGAAGCGTGTATCCGGTTATTTCGTTGAATCAATCATGATAAGTACAAAAGGCAAATGACGGCTCATGTAAGAAAGGATTAAGGGAAATAGAATGTGTCCAGTGCATCTGGGAAGCACTACCGATTCAGACCAAAACGTGTCAGGGATAAACAAAACAACTTCAATCGATTTATTTCTCATCTCCGTCCTGTTCGGCCCAAGAACCGGACACTCCCCCTCAGAGGAATATTCCCCCAATGGGTAAATCGCCGGCGTCATATCCGCCGGCAGTAGTGTTATCAGACGCTCAGGTAAACCTGAACCTGTTTTTTATGTCAATTCACCCAAGGAATTTCCCTGCGGGATAACATTGTCAGCGCACTAACATCCGTCATATGAAATATTGCCGAGAATGTAGGCCGGCCCGACCACTTTACGGATACCGCCCTCACCTTCCTCACCAAATTCCAGCTCATCAAAGCTGCCAGCTTCCCACTGCCCATTCTGGTACTTGTCGTAACCACAAAAGCCACAGACATCCTCAAAATAATGGGTAATATGGCAGTGATATTGCCTGGATAAAGGCACCATAATTTTTTCATACCATGGCTCCCAGGGTGCTGTATCAAAATCCCCGGTCAGACTACCATCATCATTGTACTTCCAGGCTATTTCATAACCTCGCGGCCGTGCCATATCGTACAATCGGAAATACAACTCATGAGTCGTTTCGTGATCCCTTAACAATCCACCGCAAAATCCATTGATTTCACTCGCAAGACGGGTCGGTATCAGCAGAAACAAGTCACAAGGAACTGTCTCTGTCAGCCTGTCATCAAGATGAGACCACAGCATTTCCGTGTCATGCTCTCCGTTCCAGTCAACCAGACCGAACCAGTCGCAGGACTTTTGGTTAAACAAAGCTATAATGGTTTTCTGCGCTACCGGGAGCAACGTCTCCCATTTTCGCGCAGCCAGACCACTTTGTTGGTATAGCCTGTCAATCTGTTGGCTGGTGACTTCATCAAGCGCAACATTCTCTTTTAACAAGGCCAGCCATTGCTCAAACGCCTGGTTTTCCGGTGAGCCGTCTCCTTTTCCCTGCGCTACCAGCGCCAGATAAAGTGGATAATCTGTCGTTTCAGTGGGTTGCAGAAGACCGGCACAGCCCGCGACAAACAGCTTAATACTTTGATGGATAGCCTGCCCGTAATAGGGAATGACGTCTCCCAATCCCCATTGTTGCAGAGCCTCCAGTTGGTCAGGTTGGCCTGTGATATGCAAACGATTGGCGTAACACTTCGGCATAGTAAAAAATCCTCTTTTTTACCTGAAACAGGGCATACCCTGTGAAGGCTATACCCCCACAGGCAGATGATAAGTTCAGCGATGTGAAAAAAGGCTATCCGGCTTTCGGATAGCCCTATCCGAATTATTTATAGCCGGACAGCCGGTCTCCACAATTTTGTGGCCTGTACATCAGGGCGCCTTCTTTTTCCAAACGCCGCGATAATCCTGCCCGTCATCACCCGGTACAAATCAGGCCGGAAACGCCTGCCATGACGACGGGCGACTTTATTCTTGCGGACAGTTTTTGGGGCTGTTTTGGTCTTAATCTTTTTCATCAGTAACGCTCCGAAATAAAAACGGGCGTTATCCCCTGACGGGAAATAACGCCCGTCAGGGTGAAAATGACTGCCGGCATCCCGGCAATCAGGGATAAAATTGTGTGATAATTTGTGTGGCTGTCAGCGTCACCTTCAGATCACATTTGTCATTCAGTAACCGGTTGAGTGTCAATACGGAGAAACCCAGCTTTTCCGCAAAATCATCTCCGCCCACCGCCTCCCGGGCACGTTCATACCAGCCTTCGTCCTTCTCTGGATGATAACCGCACGCATAAGCGACAAGATGTCTGCCGTTTTGCATCGTACCCATATCAGACATGATATAAATGCCCTGATCCTTGACCAGCAACACGTCACACTGATGGGCTATCGCTTCCCGCAACACGGGCTTCAGGTCTTTAGCCTTAAAAAGTAACATCGTCGTTCTCCTGAGGAGAAACGTTCCCATTGAGGGAACATTTCCCCCAATGGGTTAAATTTTAGTTATGCTGCCAGCCTCTGTACTGGCGAAGACAGGTTCACTGAACGGGTTTTCAGCACAAACTGCTCATCTACCCAGGTGATTGCCTCATCCACCACATCCCGATAATCTCTGACTGTTGGGTTGTTAACATCTTCAATGTCTACATCTGATCGAAAACTCTCTATCACACGATCATTTTTGTATACCACATCAACCCGAAACTGGACGGGTGTCATCAATCCATCGGAGACCGCATCGATATAGTCTTCGAGATACCCTGACTCAAATTCCTCTGCCTCAATATTGTGCAAATCCTGTGGCCCCATTAATACATCGATGTAACCGATAGCGGAGGAAAAACGCCGGATTAAACGGGGTTCAACCTGTAAGTAACGAAGAAATTGACCCAAACGTTCAAAACAATACAGACACGTTTCTGTCAACTGCTTATCCAAATAGTCCATAAAACGTGTCCAGTACTGTTGCGTTTTACTGAACTGTTCCAGCGTGATTTGTTCCTCCTCCGGCAAGTTATCCTGTGCCGTCAGACGGAGAAACTCCTCCGCCGACATATTCAGCAAAACGGCTGTGTCGGGTCTGATAAGGGTATCCACACGACCACTGCTTTCCGGATGGGTATAGGGCATCAGCATCGGATCCTGATAAGCATGAGATATCGCATCCATTCCCCGTATCCATAACGTCAGGATACGCTCACTATTTCTGCATCTGGCCCGGTTTGCCGGATCCTCAGACAAACTGTCCAAAAGATGAGTCATGATGGGCAAAAGTAACTCTTTGGTAAACTTTATATAGGTATTGACGTAATCTCCCTGGCTCTCATGAAACAGATAGAAAATAGCGTCGTCATCCAGCTCCAGCCCCATTCGCTCTGCGAATTGATGCCGAATATAAAAACGTAATAAAGACATAAGGGAAATCTCGTGATTGACGGGGTTCCCCCTGTAGGGGATATCCCCTATCGGGTTAATGTGATGCCACCCAATGGTGACTTTGAATTAAAGATGTGATGTCAGCCAGCCTTGCGCATCACTATTTCGTCTTCAGCTTCCTGACGCTGACGTTTGAACTGCCAGAAGCCTAAATGGTACATTGGCGTCACCATTTGCTGAGACATGACATGAGTGAGTGAATTGCCTACCGTGACCACGGCCGGAACACCCAGCAACGACAGTTGGATATACGTCATCATCGCGGCAACCGGGTCGATATCGACACAAAACGCCAACATCTGCTGCTGAGGATTAAACCCCGCTTCCAGCAGAGTCTGATGCATCGCAATAATCATCCCGCCGGCGCCACAAGCCGGGTCAGACACCGTGATATATTCATGCTCTCCGGATCCCAACTTCGTCAAGCCTTCAGTGAACTGCATTCTGGCCATCATATGGCTGACAGGAAACGGCGTAAAATACTGACCAGCCCGGTCATGACCTAATTCCAGCGCCATGAAAATAGCCCCCAGAAAATCACCGACTGCATACTCCAGCCCCGTAATAACTTCACTCAGCAAACGACTCAGCCGGAATGCATCTTCACGGGAATAACGTTTAACCCGCTGCATATAGTCCGCTTCAAATTCCTCATTTTGCAACAGCGCGTTATACAATGAACAGGCGGCCATATGCACAAAATCACAGAACACCTGCCAGCGGTTTTCATGGGGTGCAATCTGGTTAAACAGTCTGATAAAAGCCTGTTTATGTGGATTCGGTTCCCGGTAAGTTGCCGCTAATGGCAGCGCCACAACGTTATCGTCAGGCGGATCATTATCTTCATCCGCATAACCACGGTCAGACGCCACCGGCGGTAACAACAACCATTCAGAATGTGATGATCTGTCCGGTTCACCAGTATCAGCGGGTTCTGTCACCGGGATCCGAGCATAGTTTAGATACGATGGCTGGCTGGCGAATAACGCCAATGCCTCGCTGGCCTGCCCCAACTCTTCCGGAAACAACCTGCCTTCTGGCTGGTCATGCCGTTCCCAGTGATATATTCGGGCTAAAGCACTGACAGCCATCAGCGGTGTGATACCCTCATCAATATGGCGCTGAACCACCTCATCATATTCCAGCATGGTGTCATTCAGCGGCAAACCATAGTGCTCACTGAGCAACACGGTAGCTATCTGCTGCCACAATTCCACCTGGGTCGGTAACTGCTGTCTCCGGTCTTGCAAATAATCCATGGCACGGCGGGCATCATTAGCCACCTGAAATAACCACCACGGATCTGAACCCAAAGCGTGTTCCCAGGGTACTGTATTATCAGGATAGACCGAGTTACCCCGAACACCGGTTAATGCCGCCACAAACGCCGCGCCCAATGCTGTCACCCATTGTTCCCGAGCTTCATCTAACTCACTTCGGGTTGTCAGGCCAAAGCGGTTTAACCGGGACGGATGGCCAGTGGCATAAACCAGTTGATGCAACAAGTCATGCCAGTATTGTGAATCTTCAACGTAGTCCCGCTGGACAGGCAGCTCAATACGATCATGCCATGGTCGGTAAACGGGCATGATGCCCGATCGATGAACCACCGGGATCCCACTGGCCGTCACCAGTTGCTGAACAGCGGTAAAACCGGGAGCCGGACGGGGAGGTAAAGGACAACCGGGTTGAAGTTCTGTCGGCAGTCCTTCACATTGTTCCAGATTAATGACACGTATCAGCGACATTGAAGGCTGGTAACGGACGATGGTTGTTGGTTTTTCACCGTTGACCACCCATCCGCCTAACGCTCTTAACTCATCACCGGTTAACCAGCGGTTAGATATCAACTGCCGCTGCAACATAGTTTGCCAGAGCAACAGCACATTGATACCGCTAAACGGTTGTCCGGTCAGCGCATGCTGCGGCAAACCGTACTCACTGGCCGCTTGCCAGGGCGCCCATCCACTTTCCAGGCTGTCTGTAAGACGTCGGGTTATTAACCGGCAGATATCATCCGGTAGGTAAGAAAGGGTCATCATCTTTCCTGTCTAAAATTAAGGAAGAGCCCCTTCCACAGGGAGTCGTCTCTCCCCGGGGGATAAATAATTAGCGCATGAAATAATTAGCTATTCTGGCCGGTAACGCGGTCAGCCAGTGATAAACTGCTGACAAGTCAACTTCGTAAGCGTGAAACATCAAACACACGCCTGTCACCAGCGACGTCAATGCTATCCCGGTCAACAGCCAGCGACGACGCTGCCTGAGTTTTTTCTCCTTTAACTGAACCTGTTGATACAGGAACAGCCCCAGCGTCTGCAACTCACTGAACCGGTGAAATTCCTCACGCCGTAAGGCTTCAGAAGCCTCATCGTAACGCTCAAGCTCGGTCGGATGATGGCGAGCAAGAAAACAGCGGTAACCATGATTTCTCAGCGTGTGATAGTGATTGTCGAATTGTGCCTGCAACCACTGATTAAACCGGCTACGGGTTTTTTTGAATATCTCCGGTTCAGTCAGCGCCTGCACTGACAGAGACTGGGACGATTCCCGAATGTATTCTTTAGTCGTCATTGTACTCATAGGGTTAACTCCTGTTGTAAAAAAATGACTGACGGAGTTAACCCTCACGGGTTTCCCCGTCAGGGTGATCAATAAATTAGGCGTCCAACGCAATCAGCAACCGATCAGATTCATGTTTAAGCCGCAGCGCTTGCCATAAGGGGGCCTTCATGTCGCCGTCATGCGGCAAACAGAAAAAACCAAACGTCACCTCACAGACTCCCGGCTTTGCTGCCGACCAGGCTTTGAATGCCTGGTAAATCAGTTGATGAAACCGCTCTGTTTCATATTCTGGCGCAGACGGATAACTTACCATTCGCAGCCAGACTGGCTCTTCAATCGCCACAGCTGGCATCACCGCCCGGGTAACGGCAATCAACGTCTCATTGACCATTATGCGGCCTCATCATAAGCTTTCGACAAACTACGCTGTCTCAGCAGACGCGTGAGCATCTGTTGCGCCGAATCCACCGCTTCCGTTTCGTCGATAAGGTACCGCTCGCCATAAAACGGCTCCGGACTCTCCTCACCGAAATACAGCAACTCCACACCCGGTTTGTAGCTGTGTCTATCTCTGACCACAACCGGTCTCCCGCACGACTTCGCGTCATCAGAAAGTTGCCATTTACCGGCATACACCGTGTGTCTTCGCGCATGAGCTGCTGGTAACCTCACCGGTCTTCGCCGTAACAACCAGGACAGCACATGGTAAAACGACAAAGAAATCCAGCGAATCACGCCCCAAAGCACTGTCACAAAGATCATTAGCATGGTTCGTCTCCTTTTATCCCCATAACAACCGGAAAACCAGTAACAACACACCCAGCGTTAAGATCCCTGCAAATTTAAGCAGCGTTATCACGCTCAAAAGTTTGAAGAGTGCGTCACGATCACGGTAGTCACATTCATCACGGATCAAATCGCGGATGAGGGATTGTTGTTTCGGGGTTAATGTCTCTGAAGCCGGCAGGATTATCGGATCAGAAGGTGAATGAAAAGCAGGCATTAACAGCTCCTGTTACCGGAAACCCGCCCCTGACGGGGACAAGC